>NZ_JASBOF010000004.1:0-151479 GCF_039907195.1 Corynebacterium sp. c3Ub_189
CCCGTCCAGATGGATTCGAGCCGTCTCCGCCGTCACCAGGCAAACCAGGCTGATCCGGGGTGAATACGCGCTGATTACCTTTCAGAGATCCGTGATCCGAAGTCAAATTACCTTGAGGTCCGACAATTGTGATGTAAGCACCTTCTGGGGCTTTCGGAATGGAAACCGAAGGATCCCTTTCCAGAATAAACCTTCCACTTCGGTTAGGATCCTGCTTAATGATGAATCCAGTTAACTGAGTGAATTCCTTTGCACTGCCGTTATAGTTTTTCCACAATGCTCCAGCGGCACCGTCAGAGCTGTGAGTCGGATTCAAAATGTGCTCTCGAGTATCGTTTCGCGCACCCCCGACATACTGACCGTTGTCAACATTACTACCGATCAATGCCGCTAGGTAAACAGAGTAATTCGCAACGGTCTGCTTTTCCCCCTGCAGAATTGCATTGTGCATCTTGGTTGCAACGTTAATAGCAGCGTCACGATATTCGGGCTCAATTGGCGCCTTACCAGCATTATTCCTGTCATAGGTCTTCTTGGCATCAATTGGCTGGCGCAATATAGGATCAATACACCAAGCCCAACCGACGTTCATTTTTCCTTCTGAACCATCGGGCTTGCCCGTCCAAACCATCGTTCCCCAATTAGGGGCGTCCGCTGTTGTCACTTGTGGCAGGCCTTTATTGGCTTCGATCGAGAATCGTTCATCTCCGTCCTGCGCCTCGGCCCCTGGGACGTGGACCATGGCCGCGATTACCGCAATTGCAGCAAGCACTGCGGTAAAGACCATCCACCCCTCTCGGGATATATTTCTTAACTTACTCATTCTTTCCTCTTCGAGCGGTACAAATACTTACATTCGTTTTCCTGTACAGCGAGTGTCTTCGCTGAACAGAACCTGAAATTGAGACTTGAACACACTGCGGTTAATCAGGGTTTTGAACCCAACTCTGGATTAACTCTTATCGTGCTCTCAGCATAATATCACGGGAAAATTTAAGGCGCCAGCCAGAAAGCTTTAGAAAACTGCAGGTTATGCAGGATTTCTAATTTCATACCCACAGGTGGATGCACTTATTTCCACGGTTAACCTAGGTTTAAATACGTATGTTCAATGTATCCTAGGCCTTTCTTAAGGTCTGGACACCACACTAATGGCTTAATCAATACTAAGATTAGCTTTAACAAGACCTACGTAGATATTTCTTTACGCTGTGCTTTATCTAATTTCTTGCAAATTTTAGAGAGGGGGGATTGCACGCAATTTCTTCGCGTCACCCCGCTACCATCCCCAGAAAGTTGGTGTTACAGGTGTAGCTGCATGGCATTCGATAAGAGTGTACGCACGTTCGACATTTTAGAAATGTAGTAATCCTTAATCCTTTTGCCTCTCATCTCCAAGAAGGGCTGTGTGAGCGAAAACTCTGCCTAAGGTCGTCACAATCACACTTAGGACCCCCGAATAGGGAGTGAGGGAGAATTGGGCAAAGAAAAATCCGCACGGGCGTCGGCAAGCGGATGCTTTACCGAGGCCGCAGTGCGGATCCTGGAATGAACTAGGCCTTAAAGAACGGCAGTAACCCGGTAGCCCTTTTCCTGCAAGAGCTGGGAAACCGCCTCAAAAGTATCGCCATCCTTGTCCGGGTTGTAGGTCTCCGGGTTCAGGGCAATATGGGCGGTGTCGCCTTCGTAACGGACGCTGATGAAGTCGTAGCCGGCTTCGGCTTGGGCGGCGTCGATAAGCGCCTGCACGTCGTCGTTGTTGCCCTGCCCAGCAACGGCAACCTGCTCCTGCTCAGGAGCCGGCGCAGCCTCCTGCGCCGGGGCGCCCAGGCCGAAGAAGCCCATAATCGTGGCTAGCAGGCCGCTCACAAGCTTGATAATCATTGAAGTAACTCCCTGTGTAGTAATACGCGGGAATAGGGCCCGCGAAAGCTGAAAACTCTCAGTACTTAAAGCAATCTTAACTTTAGCTTAGTGTCTAGTTACATTCAACAGGGAAAGCCTAAATTTACCACGCCATGGCCCTGTGTGCGGTTAAGGGACGCTGAAACACCACAGCGCCCCTGCTCCGTCTCAATGACGGGACACGGGCGCTTTCGCTCAATTAGGTCTCAATCCCTTAGAGGGACCAAGAGCTGGGCAGGGATAGGAACCTTTGCTGTCTGCTTGGAGGGCTAGGAGAAGCATCGTGCAGAGAGCCAGTTCAGCTGTGCTAGGGAGCGGGGCTCTCACACCACCTCGGTGAGGACTACGGCCTTACTGGTCTTCCATCACATCATGACGAATGATGGTCTGGTCGCGGCCCGGACCAACGCCGATATAGGAGATACGGCAGCCAGACAGCTCTTCCAAGCGCAGGACGTAATCCTGTGCCTTCTGCGGCAGCTCCTCAAAGGTGGAGCACTCCGTGATGTCCTCATCCCAGGCCGGCATGGTCTCAAAGATGGGCTCGGCGTGGTGGAATTCGGACTGGGTAAGCGGCAGCTCGTCGTAGCGCTTGCCGTCGACGTCGTAAGCCACGCAGATCGGGATCTCGCCGATACCGGTGAGAACGTCCAGCTTGGTCAGGAAGTAATCGGTAAATCCATTGACGCGGGTGGCATAGCGCGCCACAACGGAGTCATACCAACCACAGCGGCGCTTGCGGCCGGTGTTCACACCAATCTCGCCGCCGGTGGTCTGCAGGTACTCGCCCCACTTATCAAAGAGCTCGGTGGGGAACGGGCCGGCACCCACGCGGGTGGTGTAAGCCTTGATGATGCCCAGCGAGGTCTTGATGCGGGTAGGGCCAATACCGGAGCCTACGGAAGCACCACCGGCCGTCGGGTTAGACGAGGTCACGAACGGGTAGGTGCCGTGGTCCACGTCGAGCATGGTGGCCTGGCCGCCCTCCATGAGCACGTGCTTGCCAGCTTCGAGGGCCTGGTTGAGCTCCAGCTCAGCATCGATAACCATCGGGCGCAGGCGGTCGCGGTAGCTCAGGAAGTACTCCACAATCTGATCCGCCTCGATGGCCTTGCGGTTGTACATCTTCACCAGCATCTGGTTCTTGATATCCAGCGCGGATTCCACCTTCTGGCGCAGGATGGACTCATCAAAAATGTCCTGCACGCGGATGCCAATGCGCGCGACCTTATCGGCGTAGGTCGGGCCAATGCCGCGGCCGGTGGTGCCGATAGCGCGCTTGCCCAGGAAGCGCTCCTGCACGCGGTCCAGGGTCTGGTGGTACGGCGCCACCAGGTGCGCATTGGCGGAAATCTTCAGGCGCGAGGCGTTCGCGCCGCGGGCCTCAAGGCCGTCAATCTCATCAAAGAGCGCCTCAAGGTTGATCACTACGCCATTGCCCAGCACTGGGGTGGCGTTCTCGGACAAAATGCCGGCCGGCAGGAGCTTCAGCTCGTATTTTTCGCCGCCTACCACGACGGTATGGCCGGCGTTATTACCGCCGTTCGGCTTGACCACGTAGTCAACCTTGCCGCCGAGGATGTCGGTCGCTTTGCCCTTGCCTTCGTCGCCCCACTGGGCGCCGACAATGACGATCGCTGCCATTGTTTAGTCACTTCCTCATAATTGAAGCCAAAATACTCTCCAACTTTACACTTTCCCGGCGCAAAAAGCCCGCGTAGCATTGTCCGCATGCGTTTTTTGTTCCTCCGTTGCGGCGCCCCGGGCGTGGCCATGCCTGCCGAAGCCCACGACCTCTCCCCCATCCCTACCCGCAAAGAGCTCGCGCTTATCGACGCCTTCCTCAACCCCCTCCTCCCCACAGACCCCACTCCCTCGCTCGATGACATCGCCGCGCAACCCGACGTTCGCCACCTCGGCGCCCCCGAACCTGCCCCGCAGGCCCCACACTTAGCTGAGCCCGCCCGCATCGTCGTCGCCGGCTCCGACGCCGCCCTCTCGGCCGTGCTGACCCGCCTCATGCGCTCCGACCGCCTCTGGGCCGAGGTCGCTTTCATCCCCGTCCCCTCGGCCGCAGCCTCTGCCCCCTCAACCACCGCGCCGACCGCCTCCCCCGCATCCGCCACATCCGCGGCCGCGCAGAACTGGGGAATTCCCACCTCCCCGGCCGAGGCCCTCGACTTCGCCCGCACGGCCCCGGTCCGCCCTGCGCCGCTCATCCGCAACGATTCCGGCCTCGCCGTCGCGGGCTCCGCCACTATTTCGGACACCGCAAATGGCTCTTTCACCGGCGAAATCATCATCGACGACCACACCCTAGCCGCCACTTCCCCCAAAACCTTTGGCGCGCGCCTCGTCCCGATGACCGACGCCCCCGGCATCCTCGCCGCCCGCGCCACCTCCCCCGTCGAGTCGCAGGGCCGCCTGCGCTCGCTCCTGCGTAAGCCCGGTCAGCTCGACCCCGAATCCGTCAGCACCGGCCGCGCGGTCCAGGCTGGCGGCCCGCAGCTGCGCGTCATCGTCGATTCTGTCCCTCACAAGCGGCCGGTGACCCGCGTGACGTTCTACCGCCACCTGCGCGACCTCCAAATCGTCCGCCCTTAGCTCACGCGGCGTCCTTGTCTGCGCGCGACGTCTTTATCTACGCGCGAGGACGCTTGTCCTCGCGCCCCCACACCTCCGGCGGGTAGGCCGGGTGCTGCGAGGTCGGCACGAGGTGCGCCACAGCCGACTCGCGCGAGAGCCCGCACACCATCAGCATGTCCACCACGATGGAGCGCGTTTGGCCCAGAATCATATAGGCCGAGAGCGTGCCTTCTTTATCGATAATGTCCAGCCCGGCGCGCCCGCCCACGATGCGCAGGCGCTGCACAAGGTCCGGAATCTCAATCGCCTCGTCGTGCCCGTGCTGTTTGCCTTGGCCGTAGAGCTCGCTGATAGCGAGGATGACGTCGGAAAGCTCATCGAGCAACTCCAGCTGCTCCTCCGAAACCTTATCGCGGTCCTCCGTCAGGCCCAGCGCCTGGCGCGAGAGCACGCGCACCCCGCGCACCGCGTTATCCACCGGCATGAGGATGCGCTCCAGCGAGCGAATGCTGCGCCGCGAGGCCCACAACAGCGGCGAGACCTCCGAGGCCTCCCTACCCGATTGCGCCGCGCTCAGCAGAGTATTGATGCTATTTTGCGTACCGCGTACCGCCTCGCGCGCATCGCGGATGACGGCGGGGTCTTGGTGGCGGATGCCATACGTGACGTCGGCAAGAATGCTCGAGGCAATTTTTAACACCTTCGAGACCTCGCGCCGCGCCTCCACCAACGGAGAATTGGGAATCAGCGCAATGGTGATAAGGCCAATGCCAGAGCCAATCATCGCGTCAATCGCGCGGTGCAGGCCGCCTGGGCCCTCTGTGGGTGGGAAAATCGTGGCGATCAAAATCGCGCCAAAGACAATTTGGTTGGTCACCAGCGGCGACTTGGTCAAAAACGAGCCCACCACCAGGCCCGCGCCCACAATGAAGAAAATCTGAAACGGCCCCTGCCCCACAATTTGGAAGAGCAGGTCGCCCACGGCCACGCCAATGATGCCGCCAATCGACATCTCCAACGCCTTTTTCATCCTGTCCCCGCCCGAAAGCCCCAGAATGATGACCGCGGAAATCGGTGCGAAGAACGGCTGCGGGTGCCCCACCACATCGCCGGCTACCCAGTACGCGAGCGCCGCGCCGATAGTCGCCTGGACGATGTAGACAAACCGCGAGCGGATGCGGTTAACCCGCGAGAGCACCGAGCGGTCAATCACCCGCAGCTTTTGCCGCGTTGAGACTCTTTCCTTCGCTTCCGACATGCCCTCCAGCATAGAAGACCGCCCTTACCATCGCCGCCGTCCCCGCGCATCTCGGCCGCCGGCCGGCTTGTGGATAGCTCTTGCCGACGCCCCCTTTCCCCCACCTATCCACAATTTCGCCCTTCCCGGCCGCGCACCGCTTGTTCGGCCCTCGCGTGCCCTTTAGCTTCGGCCGTGTGAACACCGAATTTCTCTTGCTATGCCGCCGCGGCGTCGATCTCGTCGCCGATTTTCAGGGCTGCTCCGAAGACTCGCTCCTCGAGGCCGGGGCCAGCCCCCTTCTGGCTGCCCAGCTCGCCCGCCTGCAGCACGTCTACTTCGGCCGCACGTCCAATACCCGCAAGCAGCGCCTCGCGCGCGATGCCGCCCGCACCCGTGCCCATGACCTCACCACGCTCGATAGCATCGAGTCCTATACCCGCCGCGTGCGCGACACCAGCCGCGCCTGGGACCTGCGCCTAGAACTCTGTCGCACCGAGGCCCGCCTCATCCCTTCTGTGGCCAAGAAGCTCCTCAAGCAGCTCAATCCTCCCCGTCGCCCCGAGCCCGGCGTGCGCTATACCCGCCGCCCCGACGGACCCCACACCATCTCGATTACAGCCGATCCCACCGATATCGCCGATATCAAGGGCGTGCTCTCCTCCGTCAACAAGGACGATCCCCTCGCCGCCGCAAAGAAGGTCCTCCTCGAGGGCAACCCTGGCGCACTGCCGGCCGTGCACACCAACGTCATCCTCACCCTGGACCAGCTCGACCGCATCGTCGCCGCGCCTGCCGACGCCTCCGATATCACCCTCCAGCTCACCAACGGCGCCCGCATGACCGGCGCGCAACTCGTCGCTCGTGCCTTAGCCCAGCGCGGCTACGTCAGCCTGGTCCACCCCGAGCACGGCCCGGTGAACCTGTATCGCACCGAGCGCATGGCCACGTGGAAACAGCGCATGCTCGCCGCAGCCGAGCACCCCGTGTGCGCCTGGCCGGGCTGCAATACGCCTGCCGACGACGCCCAAGTCCACCACCTCACCGCCTGGTCCGCCGGTGGGCCTACCAACCAAGAAAATCTGGTCACCTTGTGCGCGCACCACAACGCCGTCAACCAAGATGACCCCGCCCGGCCAACGGAACGCGGCCGCATGGTACGCATCGACGGCCGCGTCGCCTGGGTACCGCCGTGGAGCAATACCCCGCGCTTCGTCCCCAGCCCCGCTAGGCCGCCAAACCCCAACCACAATCCCACCCCCACACACAACCCCTAACTGCGCCGGCCGAGAGCACGAAAAAGCCGCCTCCCACGCGGGGAAGCGGCTCATTCGGCATGCCTATGTGCGAGGCTGCCTCAACTTAAAGCAGTGTGGAGCAGCTAAGGGCAATTACTTGGAAATGGACTTGCCCACAGAGTGCAGGTCCTGGCAGGACTCGATGACGCGCTCGGACATGCCCTGCTCTGCCTTCTTCAGGTAGGAACGTGGGTCGTAGACCTTCTTGTTGCCAACCTCGCCGTCAATCTTGAAGACGCCATCGTAATTCGTCATCATGTGGCGAGCGATCGGGTTGGTGAAGGCGTACTGGGTATCGGTGTCTACGTTCATCTTGATGACACCGTAGCGCAGAGCCTCTTCGATCTTTTCCTTCTCGGAGCCGGAGCCACCGTGGAAGACGAAGTCGAAGGCGTACTCGTCCTCACCCAGGCCGAGCTTCTTTTGTGCAACCTTCTGGCCCTCAAGCAGGACCTCTGGGCGAAGCTTCACGTTGCCTGGCTTGTAGACGCCGTGAACGTTGCCGAAAGTAGCAGCCAGCATGTAGCGGCCCTTCTCACCGGTGCCCAGAGCATCGATGGTCTTCTCAAAGTCCTCTGGGGAGGTGTAAAGGTTAGCGCCCGCCTTAGCCTGGACGCCGTCCTCTTCGCCGCCGACGACGCCGATTTCGGCCTCGAGGATGACGTGAGCGTTCTTAGCCTTCTCCAGCAGCTCCTGTGCGATGACCAGGTTCTCATCGATTGGAATAGCGGAGCCGTCCCACATGTGGGACTGGAACAGTGGGTTCTCGCCGCGGTCGACGCGCTCCTGGGAGATTGCCAGCAGTGGGCGGACGTACTCATCGAGTACCTCCTTCTGGCAGTGGTCGGTGTGCAGCGCGATATTCACGCCGTAGTGCTTGGCGGCCTCATGAGCGAATGCGGCCAGTGCCTGAGCACCCTTGACCTTGTCCTTCACAGCCAGACCGGAGCCGAAGGCGGCACCGCCGGTGGAGAACTGGATGATGCCGTCGGACTCGGCCTCAGCAAAGCCCTTCAGAGCTGCGTTAATGGTCTCAGATGAGGTGCAGTTGATAGCTGGGAACGCGAAGCCATTCTTCTTCGCGGTATCCAGCATCTCGTTATAGACCTCAGGGGTTGCAATTGGCATGAGTTTCCATCCTTAAAAAGTGGGTTTGTGGTCAAACACGTTCCAGCACCCAAGTATGCCCGTTTCACGAAAATTCTGCCGCAAAAACTGTGTGACATTTTCAACCCGCTCATTTCCGGAGCCAATCCCCCTCTGAAAAGCGTGGATTATTTAGGCATGTGCCGCGTCACGCGAGCGCAGGCCTCCATCAGCATCCACCCGGAGAGTTGCACGGACAGATCACGCTCATCTACGCGAATGATGCCGACCTTCTCACTCATGGTGCGCCGGCCGAAGCCGTAGTTATGTGGCAGGCGCGCATCGGACAACCAGTCGGATCCGAAAATCGGCAGGCCGTCGACCTCGAGGCGGTGCTCCCACACCGACTCGGCCGAGGCCACCACCATGCGCGCGGCCAGCTTTTTCGTCGCGCGGTTGGCGGGGGAATCGCCGGGCAGGCGCACAGCGACGTCGGCAAGATAGCGCATCAAAATTCCCTTAAACAGGCCACCGTCGCCATCGCCGGTCTCCCAGTCCACCACGCCCGAAGGCGTAGCCATGCCCGAAGCCACGGTCTGCACCAAGCCCCGGATGCGGATGATGTAATCCATCATCTCGGAAGCCATCTCGGCCTCGTACACGCTGTCGATGTGCTCCAGATCGCCCACGCCGGCCTTTTCCCGCAGCGCCAGCACGATTTCCAGGCACGCGCCGAGCACTACGCCCTGGCAGTAGGGGTGGATGTTTTTTACCACCTCAGGGCCGTCCATGCGCATGCGGACGCCGTCCATGATGTAGCCGTCGTCGTCAAGCAGGTGGTCATAGATCCAGTCAACGATGTGGCGTGCTTCCTCAATGCGCCCCATCCGCGCGAGCATGATGGCGCCCGGGCCATTGGAGGGCACGTTCATGAAATTCTCGCCCAGGCGCCACGGCAGCACACCAAGCGTTTCATCGAGGCCTTCGTGGATATTGCGCTGCAGGGCCGCGAGGCGCTTGGGCGTCTTTGCCTTCTTCAGTCCTTCCACGCGGCCGAAGGCCAGCGCGAGCCAAGCCTTGTCGTCGTAGTACTTATTCTTGGTCAGCTGCGCGAGGTTGCGGATGCGAATGCCGCGCAAGGTGTCATAGATGCGGTAGCGGCGCACCTTGGTGTTATTGCGCAGCGCCGCATCGACGAGGCAGTCCAGGTAGTGGGCCTGCCACCAGTAGTGCCAGTGGACAAAGAGTTTTTCCTTCGTGGTGGGCGGCCAGCTAACCACCGCTAGATTGGTGCGAGGCAGGCCCCACACAGAGTGCGCGTGGCGCTCATTGATGGCGGCCTCTGCGAGTTCGGCGCGGTGGGCCCATTTTTCTTCCACGGTTCCTCAATCACTCCAGTCGCACGGGTAGATACAGCTAGTGTAGCGATCTTCCTACCAAGAATTATCCAGATCGGCGTGCTGGCGGATCCAGGCGTGCATGGCGATGCCGGCCGCGACACCCGCGTTGATGGAGCGGGTGGAGCCAAATTGGGCGATGGAGCAGGTCATCACCGCGGCATCTTGGGCTGCTTGCGTCACGCCGGGGCCTTCCTGGCCGAAGAGTAGCAGGCTGCGCTCCGGCAGCTCGGCCGTTTCCAGGGGCACGCAACCGGGGGTGTTGTCGATGGCAACGACGGTAAGGCCCTCCTCGGCCGCCCAAGCAATAAGCTTCTCGACGCTCTCGTGGTGCATCAAGTGCTGGTACCTATCCGTGACCATTGCCCCGCGGCGATTCCACCGCCGCCGGCCGACGATATGCACGGTATCGACGGCGAAGGCGTTGGCGGTGCGCACGACGGTGCCGATATTGGCGTCGTTTTCGAAGTTCTCGATGGCGATGTGCAGGCTATGCCGGCGCTTATCGATGTCCTCTTTGATCGCTTCCCTACTCCAGTAGCGGTAGGCGTCGACGACGTTGCGACGGTCGCCTTCGGCAAGCAGCTCTGGATCGTATTTCGCGGCCTCCGGCCCTTGCGGCAGCGGACCTTCCCAGGGGCCTACGCCATGGCGGCCCTCGTTCCACTCGGTCGGGCCCTTGGCCTGGTCGGCCGCGCCATCTGCGTTAGGCGAGGTCAAGGTCGCCCAAGCCCAGCAGGGAGCGGTACTCGAGGCCTTCTGCGGCGATGACGTCGCCGGCGCCGGTCTCGCGGTCCACAACGGTCGCCACGCCCACGACCTCGGCGCCGGCCTCGCGCAGCGCGGCCACGGCGGTCAGCGGGGAGTTACCGGTAGTGGTGGTGTCTTCTACGACAAGAACCTTCTTGCCTTCTACGTCCGCACCCTCGATGCGACGCTGCATGCCGTGCTTCTTGGCTTCTTTGCGCACGACGAAGGCGTCGATATCGCGGCCCTCGGCATGCATGATGGAGGTAGCAACCGGGTCGGCGCCGAGAGTCAGGCCACCGACGGCCGCGAAATCCCAATCTGCGGTCAACTCGCGCAGCAGGGCGCCGATAAGGCGGGAAGCTTCGTGATGCAAGGTAGCGCGGCGGAGATCCACGTAGTAGTCAGCTTCCTTACCTGAGGACAGGGTCACCTTGCCGTGGACGACGGCCAGTTCCTTAACCAGTTCGGCGAGGCGGGCCTTCTTCTCGGCGTCCAAGTTCTGGGCGTGCGCGTTCTGGGCGTTGGTGGTGTGAGAATCCACAGTCATCTGCTCCTTGTTGTGGTTCGGGGACGGCGGCCGGCCGCCGGTATCGGACTCTAGGCTACTCTCCCCGGCGCGGGTCCGATTCCTCGGCCGCGGACTCGCTCGCCGGGGTGGGGTCGACTGGGTTGGGGTCGGCCGCACGGAGGCCATCGGTGGTGGAGTCGGCGGAGGGGCTGTCGAAGATGGAGGCGGCGCGGAACTGCTGGCGCGGCAGGCGGGCGGTATGAGAATCGGGGTTGGGGCGCTCGCGGCCGTCGGCAATGGCGTCTACTTCGTCGCCGCCGAGGGCGCTGTGCTCGACCGGGCCGCGGGTTTCGGAGTAGGCCCGAGACGGCATCTGCAACGGCTCTTCCGGCCGTTGGATGACGGGTCGCTCGAATTCGGGCGCGCCTGCGGTCGGCGCGCCGCCGACGACTTCGACGATGGGCTGAGCGGGAATCTCGCGGGCTGGATCCAATTCCTCAAGGCGCACCACGTGGGTGGCCGAGGAACGCGGGGGGAGGACGCGGGCGGCGTCGGCAAGCAGGGCGAGAGGCGGCAGCATCGCGTCCCATTCCGCGGAGCGCGCCTGCTTCGTGGTCTGCGCCAGGACCCACTCTGTTTCCATCCACAGTGCGGTAACGGCCTCGGGCATTTGCTGGAGGGCGACGTGGACGCGCTCGTCCACCATGCGCTCGGTCACGGCGCTATCCGAGGAATACACATCGAAACCCTCGATGGTCATCGCCAACAGCAGGTCCTCGGAAGCCTTCGCGTCGTCGCGATCGAAACGACGGAAGTCCACCACCATGTCGGAGGCTGCGCCGGTGCGCATGGCCATGACGTTGACGCCATCGATATCCATCAACAGCATCTCGTGGCCGTACACGTTACCGGCGACAATGTCTTTGGGAGCCGCGCCGGTGGAGGCCACTCCCCTGGTCCATTCGTCTACGAGGTAAGGGTCGGCCTTCATGAATTCAAATCCCTTGGCTTCCGCCCAATTGCGGCGCTCGCGGCGCATGGTTCCCGGCAGGATCGGCCGGTGACGCGCGTGGGGCTTGGAAGGTGCAGGGTGCTCGCTCGCGGTCTCGTGGCTCGGCTGGTGCTCCGGTTCGGGGGCCGGCTCGGGTTCGTCAGTTGGCTCAGGTTCTTGCTGGGACGGGGTCTCGGTCGCGGGCTCGGGAGTGAGCTCCGGTGCGGGAGCTGACGCATCTGCTTCGGTGGCCGGGGTAGCCGGGTCAGCGGCAGGGGCACGCTCGGGGGCCACGCTCGAGGCCGAATCGGCAGGCTCGGCCGGGGCAGCGTTTTCGGGCGCGGCGAAGGTGGATGCGGAGTCCGTTGGAGTGGGATCTGCGAGAGCGGCATCAGCGGGGGTGGGTTCCACGGAGCTGGGGTCTGCGTCGGCGGAGGGTGTAGGGGTGGAGGTGCGCTGTTTGCCGTCGTAAAGCAGCAGGGCACCGCCGGCAATGCCGAGAAGGACCGCAAAAGCAAGGATTAGAAAAGCCATCACCCCACGATAGTAGTAGGAACGAGCAAGCCCTCAGCGCTCGGCGCGCGGACGCGGGAGGCTGAGGGCGAAGCGAGGGGCGGACTGGGGCGATTAGCCGTTGACGGTGAGGCGGTCGCCGCGCTCGACGGGGTTGTGGGGGTTGGCAGACCACTGGGACCAGCCACCGACATAGTGGCGCAGGCCGGTGAAGCCAGCGTCTTCCATGGCGGCCAAGGCGAGGGCGGAGTGGTTACCGGAACCGGAGTAGATGATGGCGCCTTGGACGTTGTCGGGGGTGAGGCCGGCGTCGAAAAGCACTTCGCGGATTTCGCCCGCGGACTTCCAGGTGCGCAGGCCATCGTTGTGGAACAGGCGCTCCGGCACATTGACGGCGCCGGGGATGTGGCCGGCCTTGAGGTCAAGGTTCTCGCGACGGCCGGCGAAGCGGTTGCGGGTGCGGGTATCGATGAGCAGGCCATCGTGATTGCGCACGTCATCGATGGTGGCCACGGGCAT
Source organism: Corynebacterium sp. c3Ub_189 (assembly GCF_039907195.1). NCBI lineage: Bacteria > Bacillati > Actinomycetota > Actinomycetes > Mycobacteriales > Corynebacteriaceae > Corynebacterium > Corynebacterium sp. c3Ub_189. The sequence goes on from NZ_JASBOF010000004.1 coordinate 12,791, forward strand.
CTGGCCCGGGTTGACCTCGGCGGTGGCACCAACGGCGAAGTTGCCAGGGCCGGTAAGCGTGGTATAGCCCAGGTGGCGCCAATTGGCTAAGCCGCCGTCGAGGATGCGGACGTTGTCCAGGCCGGCCCAGCGCAAGGTCCACCAGGCGCGGCCGGCGAAAAGGCCACGGCCTTCGTCATAGACCACGACTGGGCGATCCTCGCGGATTCCCCACTGGCGGAAGTGCTCCTGCAGCTTATCCGGATCCGGCAGCGGGTTGCGGCCTACCTGGGAGCCGGGCAGGCCGGCGAAGGAATTGGCGGTATCGCTAAATAGTGCCGTCGGGATGTGCAGGGAGGTGAATTCGTTATAGCTCTGGCGCAGCTGCGGCTGCCAGTGGGTGGCCAAGAGGGTGAAACGCTCGCCGTGATAAATGGATTCGCGGAGTTCTTGCGGGGAGACCAAAATGCTCATGCCCCCGAGTCTAGGGGCATGAGCAGGATTTGGCGCGGCGGGCGCTGTGCGGCCGACTAACGGGCGGCGATGTCTAGCTCGGCGCCGCCATCGGCGACGTCCACGTGGACGGTGTCGCCATCAACGATGTCGCCGGCCAGCAGCTTCTTGGCGAGCTTGTCACCAATGGCCTGCTGGATGGTGCGGCGCAACGGGCGGGCGCCATAGGCCGGGTCGTAGCCGCGCTCGGCGAGCCAGGACTTGGCGGAATCCGAGACCTGCAGGGTCAGGCGGCGGGCGTCGAGGCGCTCGGACAGGCCGCGCAGTTGGATGTCGACGATGCCGCGCAGTAGCTCCTCAGAAAGGGGCTCGAACATAACCACATCATCGAGGCGGTTGATGAATTCGGGTTTGAAGGCCTTCTTCACCGCGTCCATGGTCTCCTCGCGGGTGCCGCCGGCGCCCAGGTTGGAGGTCAGGATAATAACGGTATTGCGGAAGTCGACGGTGCGTCCTTGGCCGTCGGTAAGCCGACCTTCATCCAGGACCTGCAGGAGGACGTCGAAGACGTCGGGGTGGGCCTTCTCTACCTCGTCGAAAAGCACGAGCGTATAGGGGCGACGGCGCACGGCCTCGGTGAGCTGGCCGCCAGCCTCGTGGCCGACGTATCCCGGAGGGGCACCGACGAGGCGGGAAACGGAGTGCTTCTCGCCGTACTCAGACATATCGATGCGCACCATGGCGGATTCATCGTCAAAGAGGAAGTCCGCCAATGCCTTCGCGAGCTCGGTCTTGCCCACACCGGTGGGACCGAGGAAGAGGAAGGAACCGGTCGGGCGGTTGGGGTCGGCCACGCCCGCGCGGGAGCGGCGAACGGCGTCCGATACAGCAGTGACGGCTTCCTTCTGGCCGACCACGCGGTTGCCCAGCACGGATTCCATATTGAGCAGCTTCTCGGTCTCGCCCTGCAACATCTTGCCGGCCGGGATGCCGGTCCAGGCGGAAACGACCTCCGCGATGGTGTCCGGGCTTACCTCCTCATCGAGCATCGTATTGCGCTGCTCGGCGGCCTTGACCTCCGCGGCCGCGAGATCCTTTTCCAGCGGGGGGATCTTGCCGTAGTTGATCTCGGAGGCGAGTGCGAGGTCGCCGTCGCGCTCGGCGATTTCAGCCTGGCGGCGCAGGTCATCGAGTTCTTCCTTGATGTTTTGGACATCATCGATGGCCTTCTTCTCATTGGCCCAGCGGGCCTTGAGCTCGCCGAGCTTCTCGCGCTGGTCCGCGAGCTCGCCTTGCAGGGTGGCTAGGCGATCCTGGGAGGCGGCGTCAGATTCCTTCTTCAGCGCCAGCTCTTCGATCTCCATGCGGCGTACGATGCGCTCCAGCTCGTCGATTTCCTGTGGGGAGGAGTCGATCTCCATGCGCAGGCGGGAGCCTGCTTCATCGACGAGGTCGATGGCCTTATCCGGTAGGAAGCGGTTGGTGATGTAGCGATTGGATAGCTCGGCGGCCGATACCAACGCGGAGTCCATGATGCGCACGCCGTGGTGCACCTCGTAGCGCTCCTTCAAGCCACGCAGGATGCCGATGGTGTCTTCCACGGAAGGCTCGGCGGCGTAGACCTGCTGGAAGCGGCGCTCGAGGGCGGCGTCCTTTTCAATGTACTTGCGGTACTCGTCCAAGGTGGTGGCGCCAACGAGGCGCAGCTCGCCGCGGGCCAGCATGGGCTTAATCATGTTGCCGGCGTCCATGGAGCCGTCGCCAGTAGCGCCGGCGCCAACGATGGTGTGCAGCTCATCGATGAAGGTGATGATCTCGCCCTCGGAGGACTTAATCTCATCGAGCACGGCCTTGAGGCGCTCCTCGAATTCGCCGCGGTACTTCGCACCGGCGACCATGGAGCCAAGATCCAGGCTGATGAGGGTCTTGCCCTTGAGGGACTCGGGGACGTCGCCAGCCACGATGCGGCGGGCCAAGCCCTCCACGATGGCGGTCTTGCCCACGCCGGGTTCGCCAATGAGCACTGGGTTATTCTTCGTGCGACGGCTAAGCACCTGGACCACACGGCGGATTTCCTGGTCGCGGCCGATAACCGGGTCGATCTTTCCCTCTCGGGCGCGGGCGGTGAGGTCCGTGGCGTACTTTTCTAGGGCCTGGAACTGGTCCTCCGGGTTCTCAGAGGTCACCTTGGCAGCGCCGCGGACGGAGGGGAAGGCACCCTTGATGGCGTCATAAGTAGCACCACGGCCGGTAAGTAGCTCGGCGGCGTCGGTCTTAGAGCCAGCGATGGCGGCGAGGAGGACCTCGGTGGAGACGAATTCATCGCCCAGCTCCCCGGCCAACTCCTGCGATTTAGTCAGGACGTTGAGGCCATCGCGGTTAAATTGCGGGTTGGCCATATTGGCACCCTCGGCCTTGGGATAGGAATCAACGAGCTCGCGGGCTTCCTTGAGCACGGTATCCGGGTCTACGCCGGTGGCCTTAAGAACCTGGGCGGCAATGCCGCCTTCTTGGCTCAAGATAGCGGCCAGCAGATGGGCCGGGCGGATATCCGGGTTGCCATTAGAGGAGGCTGTTTGCAGGGCGTCCTGCAGGGCCTCTTGTGTTTTAGTGGTGGGGTTAAATGAGTTCATGTGTGCGTTGCTCCTTCTAAGTTTTATTCACCCACTGTAGGGCTTCACTTAGCACAACGCACCCAGAGTTGAGCCTATTCCACTCAACCTAAATATTTTTGAGCGTGGGGCGCTCAACTTTGCGCAGGACTTTTAAACCTGCTTGTATTCCTCGTTTTCGTGGCCCAGAATCTGCAAGCTATGCGCGATGGCAAAGAAGGATACGGTCACTACCTGAACAAAAAGCGCCCACTTGAGATCTTCATTAAAGGTCTTGAAATCGCCGATACTACACAGATGGGCAATGCCATTGGCGCCGGCCCATACAGCCAAGGCGCTGATATAAACCAGCTGGTCGGTGGGGGTAATTCCCATCTCGATGACAAACTTGCGGAGTAGGTCCATCATGATGGCATAGTTCTTGGTCATACCCTCATGCGAGCTGCCATCACCATTGTGTGGAACGATGGAACCGCTGGCCAGCGCGATAATGGAGCTGAAACGCTCTGGGTACATCATCGCGTAATTAAAATAGGCGGCCGCAACAATCTGCAGTTGGTCTACAGTGGGGGTGTCCTCCGGAAGCGCAGCAAGGCAATCCTCGAAGACCTTGACCATTTCCGTGGTGGTGAGGGTTTCTGCCACCTCACGCAGCGCGAAATCGTTGTCCACGATGGTGGTCAGGAAGTCTTTGGAGGTACCAAGCTTTTCGGCCACGTGGTCAAAGAAGCGGCGGTCGACACCGCGGCGACCAGCCACGCGCAGCGCGGCCTCAATAATGACCTTCTTGGCTTCCTCAGGATCCATCTGCTCAAGGTTATCCGGAGCCACGAAGGGTTTTTCACGCTCGCTGCCCATGACCTTTTCCACAATGCCGCGGGCATCGTTCATAATGGGGCGGCGTTGCGGGATCTGCTTATTCTTAAACCAATATTGCAGGGCATCGACTACGAGGCGATCGACCTGCTTAAGATTGGCGGCGCGAATAACGGCATGTTGCAGGCGCAAGATACCCATCACACTCAAGTGGCCCATGCCGTGAATGACCGACCAGCACGCCAAGGTGATGCGGCCGATTTCCAAAGGCGAGATGTCTCCATCGTGGGCCACGACGGCACCCTGTTCTTCGGCAAAGCGCTTGACGACGTCCAGCGCCATGTCCGCCCCCGGAGTCCCCGACTTTTCTCCCTTGGCAAATTGGCAGACGTGCTCCTCATCCATAGCATCGTACCGCTCGAAGAGGTAGTGGTAGATGGCGGGCTCGTCATGGGCGTAGGCAAAGTAGGCCTCTGCCAGCTGCATGAGGACATCGCCGCCGGAATCACCCTCCGGCAGGTGACGCGCCGCTTCCACCATGTATTCAGACATGCGACGATCCAAGAAGGCGGGGACTTCCGCGAGCATGTCGGCACCGGTGGCGAATTCCTCAGCCACCACCTGTGGCGAGAGACCAGCCTGGTCCGCCACAGATTCCACGGTAACGGCTTGCTCGCCTTCGCAGCCCGCTACATAAACAGCGGCTTCCAGGATGATCACCCGCCTGGAAGCCGCATCTAACTGGTACATCTAGTTCCCCATCAAGACAAAGATTAATACCCGCTAATTCTAACAAAATTTAAGGTACAGGAATAACCCCCAATCGAATGCCCTTTCTCGAGAAAATCTTTTCTCACCGATGTTAACGGTGGTAGCGCGGCCTATAGGCCATGGTCGCGGCCATGAGGGTTTCCACCAATCCCGCACCGACGAGAAATATTCTTAACTTTTATGCGGTCAATCTCATAGTTTTTTAAGGCGGGAAGGAGGGGGTCGTCGGCAAGCGCGGCTATGCTTGCTTCTGTCCTACATGGCCGATGCCCTCTTGGAAGATAGTGCCGCGCGGCGGCATAAGGCGCATGGCCTTGAAGGCAATGTAGACGCCGATGGAAATCGCCAAGGAAATGGCGCCGAAGACGCCGGTAAATCCGTACATGACAGCCATGGGCGCGATGATGGTCCACGAGATTTCGAAGGGACCGAAACCGATATAGGCCATGCCGTATTCGGACAGCGTGCCGGACTTGAGCTTAGGATCCACAATCTTGAGGATGGCGATGCCGGTCGCCACGGTGGCGGTGGCCCAGCCCCAGCCAAAGATGCCGCGCTCGATCCAGCGCTCACCAAAGAACTCGGCTGGGAACCACAGCAAGAAGAACACGCAGAAGATGGTGCCCAAGACGAAGAGCAGGAGAAGTGCCTGCCAATAAGAGGCAATAGCGGCTGGGACGATGGCAGCCACGCCGAAAGCGATGAGGTAGTCCGTGGCCGCGCCAGAAATGGAGGAAATGGAGTCCTTATCCAGATAATCCTCGGCGCCGACGAAATTCATGACCGCACGGAAGAGAAGGCCCACCACCATAGACATAGCAAAAAGCGGCACGGAGACGTTTTCCCAGATGCTGCTCAAACCCTGATTGATGCCGTAGGCGGTCATCACGGTCAAGATGATGAAGCCAAAGTGCAGTGCGAGCGGCTCGATGGAGGAAGGGTTGGTGGTAGCGCGGCCGAGAGACGGGCGCTCATCAATATTCTTAATGTAGCCGCGACGCAGCTCTTCCGGCAGCTCCTTGGGTACGTGGGAGACCTTGCCCTTGCGGATTCCCCAGTTACCGGCGATTACGCCGCCGATGATTGCGGCCAGCGTGCCGACGGTCGCGGAGGTAAAGCCGAGCGAAGACGCGGCATCAGCGCCTACGCCCTCGAGCGCACCACCCACGGCCGCGGCGGTACCGAAGCCGCCGGTGAAACCGACGGGCAGCATCATGCCGAACCAATTCGGGGTATCGAAAAGCGGCGCAAAAAGGAAAAGACCCAGCACGATGAACAGGCCCCACTGGCCGGTGAACATCATGGTGGAATAGCCCCACATATTGCGCGCGCCCTTGCCCATGTTGCCTCCCACTTCCATGGAGTAGGCCATAGATGCAAAGACCACCGCGATGAGGATGGAGGTGTAGTCGCCCAAGTTATCGGAGAAGTTAATCCACCCCAGCACGTTTGGACCTACCAGCAGGCCGATGAGGCCGGCGGTAATCGGGGCAGGTAGCAGCAGGTCCTGGAAGATGAACTTCACCTGGTGACGCAGGACGTTGCCGATGACCATGAGCAAAGAAATCCAGCCCACATCTAGCATGAGCGTATATGCGGAAAAATCTTCCATGAGGACCCTTTCTAGCTGTGCAATTATGGCGGCTTGCCCCCGTTAGAGGGCAGACGGATAGGGAATACAATACCTGCCGACAAGTGAGCCACAACATAGGCTCCCGTTTTCACCCCCACTACACTTTCAGTAGGTAGCTCGACCCCCGGTTGGGCGCTGACTATTAGGATGATGTGACATGTGGGAATTGGGCGAGCATTTTCGAAATTACGCAGACGAGTACCGCGATGCGGTCCACGAGCATTTCTTTAACGCGGTGCCTGAATCCCGGCAGATTTTTGCGCTGTCGATGCGCGATACCCATACCTCGATGGTGCCTGCGCTGGCGTGGGTGATTGAGCATACGGAGCCTGGGGAGCCCCTGCTTGCCGACGTCTCCGCAAAGCTCACCCAGCTCGCCCGCGATCACCGCCGGCATGGGTTTCCGGCCGAAATTTATGCCCGCTTTGACGATGCCCTCGTGGCGGGACTGCGGGTTTTGGCGCTGACGCAGTATCAATACAACTTTGCCTGCGACGTCATCCACCAGGTATGTACCACGATGGCCGACGCCGCACGGGAATCCGACGCCGCCGGCAAAGCACCGGCGCACTCGGCGCAAGTGGTAGCGGTGGATCACCCCACCCGCGAGACATCCATCATCCGCGTGGAGGCTGGCCTGGCTGTGCCCTACCAACCGGGGCAGCACTTTCCGGTGACTACACAGTACTTGCCCGGGCAATGGCGGATGCTCACCCCTGCGCAGCCTAGCGACGGGACCGGTCAGCTGATCTTTCACGTCTCCACCGCGGGCGAGGCTTCCCGGTCCCTCGCGCACGCGCAGCCCGGAGACTGGTGGACCTTGGGCCAGCCCGCCGGCGGCATTAGCCTCCAGAACGCGGGCGCAGGTGAACTGGTCATCATTGCCTACGGCACCGGCTGGGCCACGGCCCGCTGCGCGGCGCTCGCCGCGCTGGGCGCTCAAGACCGCAGCCGGGTACCGCGCCTCTTTGCCGTGGCGGGCAGCCCCGGCGCCCACTATGACACCTACTTCCAGCAGAACCTAGCAGCGCTCGGCGTACCGGTGCGCCGCATCGTGCGGGAAGAAAAAGACCCGTGGTTGCTCAATGCCCGCGAATTGGCACCCGGCGCCGACTACGTGGTCTCCGGGGAGCCGACCGATGTAGTAGTCAACGAGGTGGAGTTATCCACAGGCACTCCCCCGCGCTTCCTACTCGTCGGACCGGCCGAAGAAGTTGTGGAAGGTGAGGAAGAGTTGGTTCAAAGGGGCGTCGGCAAGCAGCACATCGACCTCCTTAGCTGGGGCCGCGACGGGCGCTGGCAGCCGGAAGACTACGCGGCACTGGCCTAGTCCGCAGTGGCCACGACCGGCAGGGCGCGGCGGGTTTTCGCTACCTCATTCGGATCGATGTCGGCATAAAGGATGTCATCCTCGTACCCGGCCTCGGCCATGCGCACGCCATTCGGGTCAACGATGGTGGAATGGCCAATGCCCGTTGGTCCGGAGGGATTGCCCGCCTCCGCCTCGCCGCCTGGGCGCGATTGGCCGGCCGCGAGGATATAGCTGGTGGAGTCCAAGGCACGCGCGGCCGTGAGCAGGCGCCATTGCTCCAGCTTTCCGGGGCCATCCGCCCAGCTCGTGGGTACTACAATGAGCTGCGCACCCTGGCTAGCCAGCTCCTTAAACTGCTCTGGGAAACGAATGTCATAGCAGGTGGCCACGCCCACTACAAGGTCATCCACGTCGAAGGCTACGAGCGATTCGCCGGCCAAGACCGTATCCGATTCGCGGTAGTCAAAGGCATCGTAAGTGTGGATCTTGTCGTAACCACCCAGCACGCCGGGACCCGCAATGAGCGCCGTATTGGTCACGCGATTTATGGTCTTGCCGTCGCGCTCCACGGTATCGGCTGGGCAGAACATACCGACCACGACGGTGACCTCAAGCTCCTCCGCGAGCGTTTGGATCGCCGTGGCGAACGGGCCTTCGAGCGTCTGCGCCTGCTCATCAAGGCGTCCGGAGCGGAAATTCTGCGCCGTGGCCTCCGGCAACACGATTAACCGCGCCCCGTTTCCGGCTGCCTCACGGATCTTGGCAAGGGCCAGTTCCTGGTTTTCGGTGATATTACCGGTGGACGTTAACTGCACTGCTGCTACCTTCATGCCTCCCAAAATAATGAAGCAGGGCAAAGTTATCCACAGGCTGCGTCATAACCCCTAGCGCGGCGTTGTGTGGTCCTTCAGGCTTAGGGGCATGAGTTATGTAGAAATTCCCACGCACCTGCCCGATTACGTCCGCTCCCTCATGGCGCGTCCTCCGCTGCCACCGCCGACGGCCGCGCTCGATACCGCCTACCGCACCGCGGCCGCACTAGAGCGAGCCCGTGCCGCCTGGTCCAGCACCGTGGCTGCAACGGAGGACGCCACGGCTGAGCAATTGCGCTCCGTTGAGGCCTTCCTCGTCACTGCCGCCGGGGTAGATTCCCGCCTGGGCCATGCATTGGGAGATGCGCGATGACCCTATCTATGGCTTTAAGACATGGCGCCAGTACGTTGCACAGCGAACGCACTGAACTGCGTTTTCGATTTTTAGATGCACACCAGGATTGGCGCGGCCTATCACTGAGTGGCCCCGCTGGTGACGCCGCCCGCACCAGTTTGGCGGGCTACACCGACTGGCTGGCCCAGCCGCTGCACCAGATGGAGCAGGTTGCCACCACCCTTGAGCGCCACGCCAGCCTGCAAGCCCGCCGCGAGGAACTCGAAGACCGCATCATCGCATTTCTAGGACAAGTAGATGAGCGCAATGGCGCCGCGGCCAGCGCCGCCGGGCTCTTGTTGAATCAGGTGCGGGCACTGGGCGATTCGCTGGATTGGCTCTGCTCCCAAGAAATCGATGCCCTGTGTACGCCTGCCGGGGTCGCTCCACCCGTTCGCCTGGAAGACTTCTCCGATCTTCCAGTGGATACCGTCCACGAGATTAATCTTGCCCAAGCCAGCGAGCACGTATCTCAGCTAGCCGCGCAGAACCCAGATATGCGAATCCTAGAAACTGGCGACGGACGACTCGTAGCAATGGTGGACCCCGGCGGCTTCCGGACTACGCCGGCATCGCTTACCACCTTTGTGGAAGGAGTTCACTCCTCCGATCCAGAAACCTGGCAGCGCGCGGTGGACCGCGGCCGCAATCTTGCTAAGGCCAGCGGCGGGCCGGCGGTGGTGTGGTTAGGCTACCAGGCGCCATCTTCCCTGCCCCGTGCGGTTCACGCCACTCCCGCGCACACTGCCAGTCAAGAACTCGCCCGGTTTCAACGCTCGCTCGGTAAACGCTATCCGCAGGCCAAGCGCACCGTTGTGGGATATTCCTATGGTTCTGTTGTCACCGGGCATGCCGCACAGCAGGAAAGAATTGCTGATGACGTAGTGCTCGTCGGCAGCCCTGGCACGGGTGCTGGCCACGCCTCAGAACTGCATGGCCGCATCTGGGCAGCCACAAATGCCAACGACCCCATCGCTATTACGACGGGGCCTAACGGCGGCATCCATGGTCCCGATCCCACCGTTGATACTTTTGGTGCCACTCCCCTCCCCGGCGCGGATGGCCTCCCTGGCGATCATGGCTCCTATTGGGAGGACCCGCGGTTCTTGCGTGGCCTAGGCCAAGTGGCGCGCGCGAACTAATCCGAGGGGTACGGCCTTTAGAACAGGCCGGCCGGCTGGTCCGAATAGGAGACCAACATATTCTTAGTCTCCTGATAGTGGCCCAGCATCATCAAGTGGTTCTCACGGCCAAGGCCAGATTCCTTGTAGCCACCAAAGGCGCTATGTGCTGGGTAGTCGTGGTAGTGATTGACCCACACGCGGCCGGCCTGGATATCGCGGCCCGCGCGGTAGCAGATGTTTTGACTGCGCGACCATACGCCGGCACCAAGGCCGAAGTTGGTGGCGTTAGCGATTGTGATCGCCTCGTTATAGTCCTTAAACGTAGCTACGGAGAGCACCGGGCCAAAGATCTCCTCCTGGAAGATGCGCATGTCGTTACTTCCCTTAAACACGGTGGGCTCGATGTAGTAGCCCTTTTCTAGGCCTTCCACCTTGTTCACGTGGCCGCCCACAAGAGTCTCCGCACCTTCTTGCGGACCGATCTCCAGGTACTGCTTGATCTTGTCCATCTGCTCCTGGGAGGCCTGCGCACCCATCATGGTTTCCGTATCGAGTGGGTGACCAATCTTAATCTTCTTGACGCGCTCAACGGCCAGTTCCAAGAACTTATCCGCAATGTCTTCGTGCACCAGCGCGCGCGATGGGCACGTGCAGACCTCGCCTTGGTTAAGGGCAAACATGACAAATCCCTCCACGCACTTTTCCAAGTAGGAATCGTCTTCATCCATGATGTCTTTGAAGAAGATGGACGGGGACTTACCACCCAGTTCCAAGGTAACGGGGATGACCTTGTCAGCGGCAGCCTTGTTGATGATCTTTCCTACCGGGGTAGAGCCGGTGAAGGCGATTTTGGCAATGCGGTCCGAACCGGATAGTGCCGCACCGGCTTCATCTCCCAGGCCATTGACGATATTGAGCACGCCGTCAGGAAGAAGATCACCGATGATATCGATGAGCAACAGGATGGATGCTGGTGTCTGCTCAGCCGGCTTCATGACAATGCAGTTTCCAGCAGCCAGCGCTGGCGCAATCTTCCAGGCGGCCATGAGCAACGGAAAATTCCACGGGATAATCTGGCCTACGACGCCGAGCGGCTCATGGTAGTGATAGGCCACGGTGTCCTGGTTGAGCTGGGACAGGCGGCCCTCCTGGGCGCGGATGGCGCCAGCAAAGTAGCGGAAGTGATCCACGGCCAGCGGAATATCGGCGGCCAGAGTTTCGCGTACGGCCTTGCCGTTTTCCCAAGTTTCCGCGACCGCAATCTTTTCCAGGTTTTCCTCGATGCGGTCCGCAATGCGGTGCAGGAGCAACGCACGCTCGGCTGGGGTGGTTTTACCGAAGGTTTCGAAGGCCTTTTCCGCGGCATCGATAGCCAAGTTGATATCGGCTTCTTTGCCGCGAGCTACCTGGCAAAATACCTCGCCGTTTACCGGACTGATGTTGTCCATATATTCACCATCGACGGGCGCCACCCATTGGCCGCCGATGTAGTTGTCATAGCGTTCGCGGTAGTCAACGATGGAGCCTTCGGTTCCGGGGGCTGCATACAGGGTCATGGTGCGTGTCCTTTCCTGGAGAAAATTACAGGTTGAGGTGTTGTACAGCACTATTTATTACTACTGTGTTGCACATCACCCGCTCGCTAGTCATCCTAACCCGAAACTTTGCAATGCGCACTGATTACGGTTACCCCCCTTGCACAAATTCACATGACACCGCGAGTACACGAGTAGAAGAAAACCCCGCAGCCAGCGGGAAAGCTGGCTGCGGGGTTGGGTGTACTCGTCTGCAGAGCGAGAGTTAGTCTTCGCCGTATCCACGGCCGCGGGAGCGTTTACGTTCGCGCGCGGTGCGCGGGCTCCACATCACCACGGAGGTGGACCGTGGGACATGGACAAGCTCACCGCTGCGCTGCGGGCGGCGTCCAGCGGCCTGCTCGCGCAGGGCTCGGACCTCTTCAGCTAAAGCGTCGCGCTCGGCCTCGAGTTGATCGCGTTCCTCGGTCAACTCGATGATGGACTTGATGCCGGCAAGGTTGACGCCATCGTCTTGGGACAGCGCCTGAATCTTGCGCAGCAGCTCAATATCCCGGTCAGAGTAGCGGCGGCCGCCGCCACGGGTACGAGCCGGGGAGACTAAGCCCATACGGTCATAGGTGCGCAGGGTTTGGGCGTGCATTCCGGAGAGTTCCGCAGCTACGGAGATGACGTAGACCGCGGTGCCGGAATCTTCTGCCTTTCCAGTGCTCATTTCTTAACACACCTCCTGCCTTAAGCATTCTCGGCGCCGGCCCAACCCGCACGCGGGTTGAAACCGGAGTCCTTTTCCGCTTGAGCATAGGTGCGCAGGGCGCTGGAGGCAGCGGCATCGAGCTTGGTGGGCACGGTCACCTGCACGGTAACCAGCAGATCGCCGGAGTTGCCACCGCGCTTGGCGATGCCCCTTCCACGCACCCTCAACGTGCGACCATCCGGGGTGCCAGCCGGGATCTTCACGCGCACCGGGTTATCCAAGGTAGGAACCGCGATGGTATCGCCCAAGGCCAGCTCCGTGAAGGAAACCGGAACGGTGACATGGAGGTCATCACCCTCGCGAGTAAAGACCTTGTCCGGCTTTACAGTCACCGCTACGAAGAGGTCACCGGCGGGAGTGCCGTTGGGACCTGCTTCGCCCTGACCGGCGAGGCGGACCTTTTGCCCATCGATGACGCCGGCGGGGATGCGCACGGTGATATTGCGGGTGCGGTGAACCGTGCCGGTGCCGTGGCAATCCTTGCACGGATCCGTGATGCGGCGGCCGGTACCATCGCAGTCCTGACACGGGGCAGAGAAACCGAAAGCGCCGCGGTTCTCCGAGGTAAAACCGGTACCACTGCAGGTGCCACAGGTAGAGGTCTTGCCGGAAGCGGAACCCGAGCCGTGGCACGTGGTGCACGGCGCATTGCCGCTGAGTGCCAGGGGAATGGTGGTTCCCTTAGCGGCCTCGCGGAAGTCGAGGGTTATTTCCGTTTCGACGTCGGCCCCCCGCGACGGTTTAGCTGAGTGGCCAGCACTACCGCCGCGGTTGAAAACGCTACCGAAGATATCCCCAACACCGCCGCCTTGAGCCGATCCTCCAGCGGATCCTCCGAAGAGGTCCGAGAGGTCGAATTCTTGCGCACCTTGTCCACCCATGCGCGTGGATCGAAACCCGCCGGGAAATCCGGCGCCTCCCATCCGTCCAAAGCCGCCTCCATTGCGGAGCATGGCCTTGAACTGGTCGTATTCCTTGCGCTCGGTGGCGTCGGAAAGCACGTCGTAGGCTTCCGCAACCTTTTTGAACCTTTCCGCTGCCGCGGGGTCGTCTGGGTGGGTATCGGGGTGATTCTCGCGCGCTAGCTTGCGGTAAGCACGCTTAATCTCGTTCTGGTCTGCGGACGAGGAGACCCCCAGATCCGCATAGTAATCTTTGTCTGCCCATTCGGGTTTAGCGCTCACTGGGCATCTCCTCCTTTCAAAGAGAATCGATATAAGTTAAGTAAAAGGGCGCCGCGGGAAGGTCACTAGTCAATTCCCAGGGCGCCCTTTTCGTTATTTACTCGGAATCTTCCGAGCTGCCGGTCTCATCGCTGGGGTCCGCGATGATGACCATGGCATTGCGTACGAGCCTGTCGCCCACGCGGTAGCCCTTGCGCAGCACAGTGCCAAGCACCTGCTCATCGCCGGAGGACAAGTCCTGCACGGCCTCGTGGACCTCAGGGTCGAAGGCATCGCCTTCCACACCAAAGGCAGCGAGGTCGTGCTTTTCCAGCGTGCTGTAGAACTTATCCGCAAACGCCTTGAGCGGGCCTTCCAAGTCGCCGTGTTCACGAGCCAGTTCCAGGTCATCAAGGACAGGCAGCATATCTGCGATGACCTTGGCCTTGGCGGTCTCGATTACGGCCTGGCGGTCGCGCTCGGTGCGGCGGCGGTAGTTGGTGTATTCCGCATTCAGACGCTGCAGGTCTTCCGTGCGTTCTGCCAACTGTGCTTCCACATCGCTGGCGCCGGTGCCTGCGGGCTCTTCGCCCGCTGCTTCGGCTTCTACCTCGTCAGCGTTGACATCTGCCAGCGCTTCTTCGAGGTCAGCATCGAGGGTGGGATCCAGCTCGGCTTCTTCGGTGGCGTCAGCCTGCGCTTCCTGCGCAGCCTGGGCCTCCTCGGCCTGCTCGGCAGCAGCCTCAGCGCGGTCAGCCGAGGTAGCCTCCGGATCCGTGTTTTCCGGGTCGCCTGGGTTGTGCGGCATTCCGCTGTCCTGAGTCATTACTTGTTGCCATCCTTGTTCTCGTCCTCGTCAACGACCTCAGCGTCGACGACGTTCGGGTCACCCTGCGCAGCACCAGCATCGGCAGCGCCCTCAGCGCCGGCCTCAGCAGCCTGTGCCTCGTAGATCTGCTTGCCCATCTCCTGGGATTCGGTGGACAGCTTCTCCACTGCGGACTTGATGGCCTCGAGGTCATCGCCCTTCAGAGCCTCATCAACGGCGTCAGCAGCCTCGGTGACCTTGGTCTTAACATCCTCGGATACCTTGTCAGCGTTGTCATCCAAGAACTTGCGGGTCTGGTAGGAGGTGGACTCTGCGTTATTGCGCAGCTCCTGCTCCTCGCGGCGCTTCTTGTCCTCTTCGGCGTGCTGTTCAGCATCCTTGACCATGCGGTCGATCTCTTCCTGGGACAGGCCGGAACCATCCTGAATCTTGATGGTGTTTTCCTTGCCGGTACCCTTGTCCTTTGCAGTCACGTGGACGATGCCGTTGGCATCGATATCGAAGGTGACCTCAATCTGCGGAACACCGCGCGGTGCAGGAGCAATACCGCCGAGTTCGAAGGAGCCCAGCAACTTATTGGCGGTAGCCATCTCGCGCTCGCCCTGGAAGACCTGAATCTGTACGGAAGGCTGGTTATCTTCCGCGGTGGTGAAGGTCTCGGACTTCTTCGTCGGGATGGTGGTGTTGCGCTCGATGAGCTTGGTCATCACGCCACCCTTGGTCTCAATGCCGAGGGACAGCGGGGTGACGTCGAGAAGCAGCACGTCCTTAACCTCGCCGCGCAGCACGCCTGCCTGCAGGGCAGCGCCTACTGCAACAACCTCGTCCGGGTTGACACCCTTGTTGGCATCCTTGCCGGTCAGTTCCTTAACCAGGTCAGATACGGCCGGCATACGGGTGGAGCCACCAACGAGAACAACGTGGTCGATATCGCCGACAGAAAGGTCAGCGTCCTTGATGACCTGGTTGAACGGAGCCTTGGTACGGTCCAGCAGATCCTGGGTGATCTTCTGGAACTCGGTGCGGGTCAGGGTCTCATCCAAGAACAGCGGGTTCTTGTCGGAGTCGACGGTGATGTACGGCAGATTAATGTTGGCCTGCTGGGAAGAGGACAGCTCAATCTTTGCCTTCTCTGCAGCCTCGCGCAGACGCTGTACGGCGCGCTTATCCTTGGTCAGGTCAACACCCTGGGAGGTCTTGAAGCGGTCTACCAGCCAGTCGACGATGCGCTGATCCCAGTCATCGCCACCCAGCTCGTTATCGCCGGCGGTGGCCATAACCTCGACGACACCATCGCCGATTTCCAGCAAGGAAACGTCGAAGGTGCCGCCACCCAGGTCGAATACCAGGATGGTCTGCTCTTGCTCGCCCTTTTCCAGGCCATAAGCCAAAGCAGCTGCGGTTGGCTCGTTAACGATGCGGAGCACGTTCAGGCCTGCAATCTGGCCAGCTTCCTTGGTGGCCTGGCGCTGTGCGTCCTCGAAGTATGCAGGAACGGTAATAACGGCGTCAGTAACATCCTCGCCGAGGTAAGCCTCTGCGTCGCGCTTCAGCTTCATCAGCGTGCGAGCGGAAATCTCCTGGGAGGTGTAATCCTTATCATCAATGTTAATCTTCCAGTCGGTGCCGATGTGGCGCTTGACGGAGCGAATGGTGCGGTCAACATTGGTTACCGCCTGGTTTTTAGCGGACTGGCCGACCAGGATTTCGCCGTTCTTTGCAAAAGCAACGACGGAAGGCGTGGTGCGGGAACCCTCAGAGTTTGCGATAACGGTGGACTCGCCACCCTCCAGTACGGAAACGACAGAGTTCGTCGTACCAAGGTCAATACCTACTGCGCGTCCCATGATTTCTTCTCCTTTTATCTTGAGGTAATTAATAAAGTTGACTGTCAGTGACTCAACTTCTCGTTGCGTCCGAGCGCTACTGTAACAGAACTTCTACGTCCGGTCACACAACCTTGAGCCAGTGTCACTCAATCCTTACAACGGGTAGCCTACAAAAGTTATTCCCCGCGACTCAACTTTTCTTGTAAACCCCGCCTTTACGCAGCTCAGGCCCACCCTTGCCGACGCCCACACCCCTACCCTCCGCACAATCACCCCCTTCACCCAACACTGCCCCACACCCAAACGGAGCTCCTTACATAACCTTAAGAGGATCCAAAAGTCACCTCAGAAAGGATCCAAAAGAGGATTGGCAGCCCGCCCCTGCTACCGCATACTAGGAATCACAGCAGTTAAGAGCTGCTACCCCAGAGAGAGATTGTAGTTTTACTCCGCCGATCCGAAAGGAATGTGTATGTTCGATACCCTCGCAGACCTCAGCTCCGCCATCGACTTCGAGGCACTCATCAAGGGCATCAAGGGCCTCATCGAGGCTTCCTCCGAGTCCAACACCGACTCCGAGGGCCTGTCCTCCGTATTCGAGGGCCTGTCCTCCAAGGATGACGCAGAGGCTGCCGCAGAAGCTAAGTAATTAGCCTTCTGTACTCCTTCATGAAGACCAGCTACCCCCCCTCACCTTCTTCCTCCGCTCGGAACCCACCACAAGGAACCGCGCACGAAGGTGCGGGGGTTTCGCTGTTTTCAATCGCTGTTTCACGTTCGCCGTACTTACACTAGGGAGATAAAACCCATTGAGCCTTAGCATCCAGGAAGCGTGGACCGCACCGTGTCGAAACCTTCACAGCCGCCCATTCACCAACGCATCCGCGCGGCCATGACCCTGCAGCGAACAGCCGCTTTAACGGCGTTCTTCTGTGTAATACTCGCCTTCCTCGGGGCATTCTTTTCTCCCACCGAGGACCAGCTATCTTCCGCCCTACTCGGCCTCACACTCACCGTCGTCACGACTTGCGCTTACCGCTGGCCTATCAACATGTCAGTGGCTTTCGTTGTCATCTGGGTAGCTGCAACACTACTGACCAAGACTCCATTTATTAGCTCGGTATTCTTAGCGCCGATCTTTCTTGCCGTCATTGCATATCATGGACACCACGGGCGCACTTTCCTGATCGGAATGGTCCTTTGGCTAGGTGGCCTAATTGACCCCACAGAGCCCAGCATGAATATCGACCCTGCACCAGCCTTCACTTGGGCCATGCTGATCACTATTGGCGGAGTCATCGGTGGTACGTTCGCCCATTCCGCTGATCGTTATAGGTCCGCCATGGTGGAATGGAACAATGATGTCAAGCGACGCCAATCTGACCTCGCAGAGACTCTGCACAACTCGGTAGTTTCTAGCCTGACAGTAAATACTATGCAGCTAGAAGCTCTAAGCCTCGAGTACGCTAACCAGCCAGAGCTAGCCCAGAGTCTCGATAAACTTAGCGATTCCATGCGCTCTTCAATGTCTGAAGTCCGTGCACTTACCAAGGTTTTGCGCAACGACATCGATGGCATTAACGACGGCACAAGCTTTGCAACCACCACGAAGCCTTCGAACTTTGCTCAGCTGCTGTCAGAAGAGCAGGAACGCCTGTCACGACTCAACCGAGCACCAGTCGTAGAGGTTTCCGGCGAAGAATTCGCGCCGGAATTCCCCCGAGAAATCCTGGATCCAATCGCAGCAATTACTACTGAGGCCTGCCTCAATGCTGTCAAATATTCGCCACCTGGCGCAGAAATTCTGATTTCTGTCCGACCTCATCTGGGGTGGACACTGGTCTCAATTACCAACCCCGTAGCGAAACCTACAACTACAAATGCTGATATGTCTTCCGGCATTGGACTGTCCTCAATGAATCGTATAGCCGCGACTATAGATGCTCGTGTCGACACCAACCTAGAAGATGGAAGCTGGGTTTTGACTCTGTCGCTGCCGCCAAGCACACATAAGGCACGTTAGATCCAGCACTCCGCCTAGCAAACACCGAGTTCGTCCATTAAGCTATCGCTTGTTTCTAACTAAATTGGTTTTTATTGAAGGAGCCCGCAGATGCAGGCCGCACTCGCTACTTTTCTCGCACCACTAATGCTGTCCACTTCACTCCTGGGTGGTCTCGCGCCTGGAGACCTTTCCTCCACAACTGAGTACAAGTCTGCCGTGGATATTGCATTCGGATGCCCCGCACCATGGTGCCCGAAATCGAAGTAAAAACATCCCTCTTGGTCGTCGATGACGACCCACTTGTCCTTGAGGCCTTGGGGCGCTATTTTGCCTCGGCTGAGGACATGGAAGTGCGCGCCACCGCAGAAAATGGCAAGGTCGCCCTCGAACTATTGCAAGAGCAGGACTTTGACGTCATTGTCGCGGACATCCATATGCCCGAGATGGATGGCACGACCCTCTTGCGCGAGGTCAACAAGCTGGAAGAACCGCCGGTTTTCGTTGCGATGACCGCGATGGACAATGACGAGACCCTCAAAGAGGTCATGTCCAATAAGGCTGCGGCCTATATTCTGAAAAGCTCCAAGCCGGTCTACATTTTGGATACCGTACGCGAGGCCGTGCGCGGCGGCACGGTAGTCACCCCACAATCGCTTACCCGCTTGTTTGAGCAGCTACCTGATTGGAATGCTGAGCGAACCAGCGCCGATACCGCAGCCGCAAACGCAAAAATCAAGGACAATCACCACATCTCCCCTGCGCTAGAGCAGGTCCTGGACTTGGTCTGCCAAGGAAAGTCCAACGAAGAGATTGCCAAGAGCACACACTATGCACCGGGCACGGTGAAGAAGTATGTGTCCACCCTACTCAGTGAATTCCACGCCAAGTCGCGTCTCGAGCTGGCAGTGAAGGCGCTTAAGGCCGGCTACGGTTCTTAAAACCCAATTGTTGGACAATCCGGGGGTAGATTACCCCCGGATGAGTCAATACCCCCTCTAAACCCCACATGCTGGGGTTTATTTTTTGTTTTTCTACCCCCGCTTACCGTTTTTCAAAGGAGACTAGCATCACGTTTACCGCTTTCCTATAATTACGGCAACACAAAAGTTCATAGTATTTCCCAGGCAACAATTGGAACCTGAACCTGCAGGGTTGCCGCACGTCAGAGCGTTATAGCGCTCGCGTTTTCCTTTAGCCTTACATAGTCACGTCATAGAAAGCAGGTGAGTGTTGAACACCAACCTGGCGCGCGTTCGTCGCAGCAGCGATAGGCCTCCCGTCCGCACTCGGCCCGCATGATGGCCCGCTGAACATCGCACTTCACACCGAATCCCTGCGACCCTCACTTTGCGTCGCGCGCACCCGCGTGTTCGCTCCTCACCCGACTGCAACCCCTGCAGCACCACATAGCTCACCGCTTACGTCCCAGCCGCCGTATCGCCTGGCAGCCCACTGTCCAGCACGAATACTGCTAGCGGCTACGGGGATGTGACCCGTTTGAAAAAGAGGTAGAACCAATATGACTTCTCCTGCTAATACCCGCTTGCCCATCTCTGATGATGTGGAAGCAGTCCTGCCTGCAGCTATCAGCCGCGCACACGACTGGTTGAAGTCCACTGCGGACGAAGAAGATAAGGCCACCGAACAGCTCGCGGACCTGCTGCGCGATGAGGACGGCGTGAAGTTCACCATGGACTTCGTCGACCGCGTCATGCGCCCAGAAGATGACAAGGTTGCCGCGCACGCGCTGAAGGATATTTCTTCCCACTATGACCCATCGTTCTTGGGCAGCATCAATGGTGCACTCGTTGGCGCCGGCGGTTTCTTCGGCCCCATCCTGCCGAACCTGGTCATGCCGATAGCCCGCCTATACATGCGCAAGATGGTTGGCCACCTGGTTCTAGACGCCGAGTCTGATGCCCTCAACAAGATCCTGGACAAGGCCGCCGAATCCGGTGAGCAGCTTAACCTCAACCTGCTGGGTGAGGCCGTACTCGGTGAGGAAGAGGCGAAGTCCCGCGCGGAACGCACCCTCAAGCTCATCCAAAACCCCCGCGTGACCTACGTTTCGGTCAAGGCTTCCTCCATGGTGGCCCAGCTCAACCACTGGGATATCGACGGCTCGGTAGAGCGCCTCAAGGAGCGCCTGCGCCCGCTGTATCAGGCTGCAGCAGACCGCACCGACAAGGTCTTTATCAACATGGACATGGAGGAGTACCACGATCTCCACCTGACCATCCGCCTGTTCAAGGAGCTGCTCAGCGAGCCGGAATTCCTCACCCTGGACGCCGGCATCGTGCTGCAGGCTTACCTGCCGGATACCTTCGATGCGCTCAAGGATGTCGCTGACTTTGCCAAGGAGCGCGTGGCTAAGGGCGGCGGCAAGGTCAAGGTACGCATCGTGAAGGGCGCGAACCTATCCATGGAAACCGTGCAGGGCGAGGTCCACGATTGGCCGCTGGCTACCTACACCAACAAGCTCGACGTTGACGCCAACTACTATCGCCTATTGGATTTCATCCTGCGCGAAGAGTACGCCGATAGCGTCCGCATCGGTGTAGCAACCCACAACCTCTACACCGCGGCAATGGCCTATGAGCTGGGCAAGAAGCGCGGCGTGCTGCACATGATGGATTCGGAGATGCTGCAGGGCATGTCCCCAGCACAGCAGGCAGCGGTGCGCAAGGTCTTTGACGGCCGCCAAATCCTCTATACCCCGGTTGTCCACGCAGAAGACTTCGACGTCGCCGTGTCTTACCTGGTGCGCCGCTTGGAGGAAAACTCCGCGCCGCAGAACTTCCTCTACGCGCTCTTTGCCCCAGGCGAGGAGCCACTGGCGGACCAGGAAGAGACGTTCCGTCGGGCCGTCGCCAAGCGCTGGGACACCTTCGCTGGTGCCCGTCGCACCCAGAATCGCCTCGAGGAAGACGGCCGCCAGGCACCGCGCACCGGCCGCTTTACCAACGAGGCAGATACTGACCCGGCGCTCGCGCCGAACCGCCAGTGGGCGCTGGAAGCGCTCAAGCGCAATCCGGGCGAGCACGGCATCGCGGAGGTTACCGACCCTGCCGCGGTCGAAGGTCACATCGCTCGCGCCAAGGAGCTGGGCACCGAGTGGGGTAAGCGTCCTGCCGCCGAGCGCGCCGCCGCACTGGAGGCCGTGGCAGATCAAATTGCGTCCCAGCGCGGCAAGTTCATCTCCGTGGCTGCGTATGAGGCCAATAAGACCGTCACCCAAACCGACCCTGAGGTCTCTGAGGCGATTGACTTCTGCACCTACTACGGCCAGTCCGCGCGCCTGCTGGAAGAGTCCTACTCCGAGTTCACCCCGCACACTGTCACCGTGGTGACCCCGCCCTGGAACTTCCCCATTGCCATCCCCACTGGCGGCATTGCGGCGTCCTTGGCGGCGGGCTCGGCGGTCATCGTCAAGCCAGCGCCGCAGGTGGTTCACTGCGGCAAGCTCGTGGTGGAGGCCTTCCGCACCGCCCTCGAGGCGCAGGGACTGGACCCGGACCTGGTCCAGCTCGTGCTTACTGATGAAGGCGAAGCCGGCAAGGCTCTGCTCTCCCACGATGACGTGGACAATGTCATCCTCACTGGCGCCTCCGATACCGGCGCGCTCTTCCGTTCTTGGAAGCCGAAGATGAACATTATGGCGGAGACTTCCGGCAAGAATGCGCTCATCATCACCCCAGCCGCAGACCCGGATCTGGCCATCGATGATCTCTACAACTCCGCCTTTGGCCACTCCGGCCAGAAGTGCTCGGCGGCCTCCCTGGTTATCTTCGTCGGCGCGGCCGGCAAGTCCGAGCGCCTGCGTACCCAGCTGCTGGATGCTGTCAAGACCCTTAAGCCGGGCCCGGGCTTCGATATCACCACCACCATGAACGGCCTGGCGGAAGCGCCGAGCGAGAAGCTCCTGCGCGGTTTGACCAAGCTCGAACCGGGCGAGAAGTGGCTGCTCAAGCCGGAAAAGCTCAACCAGGAGGGCACCCTGTGGTCCCCGGGCATCCGCGATAATGTGCAGCCGGGCTCTTGGTACCACAAGAACGAGTGCTTCGGCCCCATCCTGGGCATCATGTACGCCGATACCTTGGAAGAGGCCGTTGCCTGGCAGAACGACACCGGCTATGGCCTGACCGGCGGCATCCACTCGCTTGACGACGCCGAAATTGAGTACTGGATCGACAACGTCGAGGTGGGCAATGCCTACGTCAACCGCGGCATCACCGGCGCGATTGTCCAGCGCCAGTCTTTCGGCGGTTGGAAGAAGTCCGTCATGGGACCGGGCGCCAAGGCTGGCGGCCCGAACTACGTGGCGCAGATGGGCGAGTGGGCCGATGGCGAGCTCAAGCCGCGCAACGTGGACATTGCCCCAGCAAGCCTCGCCGCGCTGCACCGCCTGCGCGATAACCTCTCCGGCAAGCTCACCGAGGAGGACATCACCTGGCTGTGGCGCGCCGCTGAACTGGACCAGGTGGCGTGGCAGGAAGAGTTTGGCCGCAATCACGACCGCACCGGTTTGGTTTCTGAGGCCAATATCTTCCGCTACCGCCCGCTTCTGACCAAGCTGCGTGTGCGCGTGGGCGAAGGCTACGAGCTGCGCGAGGTTGCTCGCCAGGTGCTGGCCGCCGCAATTACCGGTACCGCCACGGAAATCTCCGCCACCCCGGAGGTTGCCACCCAGCTGCAAGACCTCGGCTTCGACGTCAAGGCCATCACCGACGAGGCTTTTGCCACCGACGTGGCCAATGACGCCTCCTCCCGCGTGCGCGCCCTGGGCACCGTGCCGGATTCCATCTACGAGGCCGCGGTGCGCTCCAACTCCGTGGTGCTGGACCAGCCCGTGCTTGCCGACGGCCGCCGTGAGCTCATGCCTTACCTCCTTGAGCAGGCAGTTTCGGTTACCATGCACCGCTTCGGCATTATCCGCAACGTAGGTAACCTGCGCGACGAGTAATTCCCGGCCGCGTCAGCGGACGTGTTAAAGGTATTGAAGGGAGGTAGCGCCCCGCCCGTGGGCCGCTACCTCCTTTTTCGTATATGCGCTGCGAGTTTAATGTGGCATAGTGGTAGGCAATGTCTACGTCACATAATTCGTCTTCCCGCGACGAGGTCAAGCGCCCGTCTGCGCAGGAAAAAGGCAACGCAACCCAGATCCAAAAGCCAGGCGAGGAAGATTCTCATACCCTCGTCGCTTATGATGACGCGCACCTTGGTGCAGAGGCTGCCAGCGAGCACCCTGCCGAGCGCGACGATAAATCCGCTGTTCTGGCCAAGGACTTCCGCACCATGGCCAAGGTCTCGGTAATCTTTATCCTTATCGTCGCCGGCCTAGCGCTGGCCGGCTACCTGCTCAAGTTCATTTGGGTAGGCCTGCTGCCGGTCTTGCTCGCCATCCTCGTCTCCACGGTGCTCTACCCCATCAGCGCGTGGCTGCGCAGCAAGGGATTCCCGCGCTCGCTCGCGGCGGTGAGCACCTTGCTCGGCCTCATCATCATCTTCTGCGGCGTTTTTGCCGCCATGGCCCCCGTAGTCACTAGCCAGAGCCAAACGCTCATTAACCAAGCCGAAGAGGGAATCAACCAGCTCACGGAGATGGTGGAAAAGTCCCCCATCGATATCCAAAGTGACCAGCTACAGTCCGTGCTCCAGGACGTGGTCAAGTTTGCCAAGGGCCAAGCCTCCACCATCGCCACCGGCGTTATCTCTGGCTTCTCGATGGCCAGCTCCATCGTCGTGGCCGCGCTGATCATGCTCTTTGTCACCTTCTTCATCATTAAAGACGGCGACAAATTCTTGCCTTGGCTGCGCAAGTACACCGGTAATTCCACTGGCTGGCACGTCACTGAACTCGGTGCCCGCATCTGGAAGACCTTGTCCGGCTTTATTCAGGCGCAGGCCGCCGTGGCCATGGTGGACGCTGTCCTCATCGGCCTTGGCCTGTGGGTGCTGCAAGTTCCGCTCGCGCTCGTCATCGCCGTCGTGACGTTCTTCGCCAGCTTCATCCCGATCATCGGTGCGGTCACCGCTGGCGCCCTCGCCGTCATCATCGCGCTGGTCTCCAATGGCCTGACCAACGCGCTGCTGGCGCTCGCACTTATCATCATCGTCCAGCAGGTGGAAGGCAATGTCCTCCAGCCGATGCTGCAGTCCAAGGCCATGGGACTGCACGCGGCCGTTGTCCTACTCTCCGTCACCGTCGGCTCTACCCTGGCAGGCATCGTCGGCGCCTTCCTCGCCGTCCCCGTGGCCGCAACCATCGCTGTTGTCGTGCGCTACCACGCCGAGATGGCTGCACTGCGCTCCGGCGAAGTCGAGCCCTCTGATATAGACATCATCACCGGCTCCAAGGACGACCCTGAAGACTTCAGCGACGTCGCCTTCGAACACGCCGAGACTCCACGCGACAAGGTAGAGCAGCTCTACCAGTCCATGAGTCCGCTGAGCTAAGACTCAGCCACCACTAGCAGCGCGCCGGCCCTCCCCGGCGCGTTTTTAGTTTCTAGCGCAGAAAGCCTAGGTCCGTAGCGGCCGAGGCGAGCTGGCGCGCACCGCGGTCGAGGACATTGGCCCAGGTGCCCTTGGATTCCTCATTGGCGGAATCGGACACCTGCTTAAGCAGGGTGCAGGGCACATCGAAGCGCTGGCATACTGCGGCGATGGAATAGCCTTCCATGTCGCACAACTGCGATTTCTTGGCCAGCTCGGTGCGCAGGGCGGTATCGGAGACAAACATGTCGCCCGTGGCCAGTCCGCGCACCGGCAAGCGGCCGGAGGTCTCGAGCTCGATGGCCTCTGGCAGCAGGTAGCGGTTGATATCGGTAAGCACTTCTAGCTTGAAGTCATGCTTGGTGACCTTATTGACTTCGAAGACGCCAGCCATGCCGTCGACAAGCGCGCCGGCCGTGCCAATGTTGACCACGCGATCGGGAAGGGCGCCGTTAGCGCGGGCGTCGGCAAGAGCTTCCGTCAGCGCAATGGCCGCCGGAACCGTACCGATTCCGGTGATGAGCAGGGGTTCGCCTTCCGGAATGTGGGCGGCTTCCGCATCCACGGCGGCGACGAAAAGGGTGCGTCCGTTGAGATTCTCCATGCCTGCGAGAATACCTGCCCGCCCTAATCAAAGTTCAATGTGCGGTTCTTCTGGCGCAGGCGAATCGTAATGTTTTTCTGTCCGGCGCCAAGGGCAATGATTTTCCCGCTCAGCACCCGGGCGACGGCCAGGTCTTCCTCCGTCGGTGCTTCGGCCGCGACTCGCGCCGTAGGCAGCCATGCATCGTGCGGGTCTGGCTCGCCGAGGTGAATGAGCCGTTCGCGCTCCACGTCGATCCAATAGCCCTCCGTGGCCATGAAGCGATCGTGGCTGCCTTCGAAGGAATCGCGGCGCCACCCGCCCTCGGCCACGCGGAAGACAAAGGGGCAGTAGCCAAAACGCGAAGGCACGATATAGCGCGTTTGGGGGCTAACGCGCCAATGGCCGCGCGCGGAACTCCACACCTGGCGGTAGGTATCGGCCAAGCTCATACCCAGACGCAGGCGCTGCTGCCGGTCCTCCTCTAGGCCAGCATCTTCTACCTGGGTGTTTAGCTCCCCAAGGCGCGTGGCATCGGCCACGTACATGCCCAACCACGCTTCCTCCGGAGTGGTGTACGGGCCGGTGATATCTCGGTGGAAGGAATCCGGCACGGCTCTTTCCGCATCCTGGGGCAGGCGCTGACGGGCGGCAAAGGCCCACAAGCGCGGATGCCCCATGCGATACAGCATCACCGTCGCCCGCGGCAGGCGGTCGTGCACCTGCTGGCGCGTCAGATAATCCCCCGCGCTGATGCGCCGCAGCAGCTGCTTAGCGACGTCCCCCTCTACCTGCTGCTCCACACCCGGCGCGACTTCCATCTCCGGCAGCTGGCTCAGCAACATCAAATCGATGATGTCTCCCAAATCAAAAACCTTGCTCAATTCCGTCTGCGCCTCTGGGCCAAAAGCCTCGATTGCGTGATATCCCAGCGCACCGCCCAAGCGGCGGATGAGATCCGGGGACACGCTCACCCGGTTTCGTGTCGCGTGCAATTCCGCGGCGTTGAGATTGCGGTCCAGGCCCACGAGAGCTCCTTCCTCCCCCTCATCGGGGATTTAATTCTTGGTCATGCTTGGGATTAAGCCGGACATTGGTCTTTGCGTTGTAGGAGGCCGACCTTTCCTGTGCACCTTCTGAATGTTTCTTGGCAACGTGATGAGGGCGTTTTCCAGACGGCAAAGCCACTATGGTGCCCTCCGTAGCTTATACAGATCCGTGCAGCAATGTTTCCCTTAAGCCTTACGCGTTACATTTTTCTCCTTTTACATCCATTGAAACTACCCCTTCAGGGCATCATTCAGAAGAATTCATGCAATCCGTGTGTCTATAGTATGACGCGGATTGATTCTCAGCTTTCCGCTCTCTTTCGCATTCGTTTTCCACTCTGCGTGCATTGGAGTCCAAACCTTGACTAATAACAACGCTTGGGGTCAACCGGAGCCCTCCTCCCCAGACCCCGGCTCCTCGGGCAGCACCCAAACCTGGGGTGCGCCCTCCCCCGCATCCCCTACGCAGGAACCAGATCCCAAATCCACTGGCAAGGGCAAACGCCTAGCCATAATTGTGGTAGCCGTCTTGGCGGCACTCGCTCTTGTAGGCGCTGGTGCATGGGCGCTGCTAAATAATCACGATTCCACAGACGACCCAGGCTCCACTCTTTCAGCCCCAGCTTCTACGCCTTCAGGTTCAGCGGCCTCCAAAGAGGCTTCTTCAACCGAGTCCGAAGAAGTTACAGAAGAGAAGTCCGAAGGCAAGGACAAGAACGCTGCCGCAGCGGATGCTCCTACCAAATACGAAAAGTGCAATGACTTCGCAGATGAAAAGCTCAGCTCGTTGACTAGACCAGTTAAGCAGTATTGCGATGACTCATGGCTTTTTGCCGGTGAAGACGGGACTTCAAACTTAACGTTGTTCTATTGGACTGACAATGCGTGGCACAAATACAAAACGGATGGAACAGCTTGGCCCTCTGATATCGGATGCTATGACCAAGACAAGCTTGAAGAAGCAGGAGCACCGCTTCCCCTCCTTGACAAGGTCGCACTTTGCACCGATGAAGGCGACACTTCAACAGAAGCCGAAGACACCGAAGAAGACCCCGCAGCAGACGAGTTTGCGTGGGCCGGCGACTGGAACGGCAAATGCGATGGTCGCTATATCCTCATCGTTGAATCCGCACTGATCGATGGGCCAGAACCATATACTGAGACCTCTCGCGTCCAGGATAAATACCCCGGTTCCAAGATCCTTCGCGGCGGGGCCTGCAGCTCTCTACGTGAAACGGTAGACGGCAAATCCGTCTACGCCATTTACTATGACGCCGGTTATAGCGTGGACAAGGTCTGTTCCCTTAAGGCCCAGTATGGCGGCAATGCTCGTTCCCTAAACGATAACGGAGACTTCTCCGATCCCTGTTAATTCCCCCATATCCCTCCTCTATCACTCTCCTTCCGGCATTTTCACGGCCTATTTACACCAGAAAGGACCCTGCCGTGGCTCACTACAATCTCTACAACTCCCTCTCCCTGGATCCTTCCGCTGAGTCTTCCCAGCTAGTCGCCGATGTCGAGGCCAAGCTAGCTCAGTTAAGTCCGGAAAACGCAGCAGCTCGAGACGAGCTCACCACTGCTCGTGAGATTTTCTCGGCTGAAAGTCGCCGCTCGCAATATGACAAAGAGCTGGCAGACCCGACCGGTCCAGAGGTAGATATCGCACGCATTCGCCAAATTGCAGCTTCCCCTGCTGGAACAGCTACAGGCATATCTACTCCCACGCATGAGGCCCCATCCCCTGAAGCCAATAGCGCATACACCCCTGCCCCCGGATATACCGCTGCACGTACGTCACAACACGGTTGGCCTACTCAAACCACTTCCCAGACCCCGGCTCCATCCAATAGCACCGGCTTCAGCAGCTCTAAAAAGCAGTTCACTGTTGACTTCAGCAATATGTCATTCCCGGTTGAACCTGCCCGCCAACGCTGCCAGTCCATAATGTGGTGCGTGGTGTGGGGAATCCTACTGTTGATGTGGCTCATCGCCGGTATCCGCGGGCTCTCCTTAGCCGGCACAGCCAACGATGCCACCGCAATGAGCCTGATTATGGGCTCTTCCGAACTCGAAGCAAAGACCGCAAACTTCACCGCCTCAATGATCAAGACTGTTATCGCTACCCCGCTTCTGCTTGTCCTGGCAGAGTTCATTTGGTCTATCCGCAAAACCCTCGGTCTAAAGGGCGCCAATAATGCATAGACTTCGCTTCACGGCAGGCATTGTGTTAGCGGGCTTAGTCGTGACCGCCTGCACTGAGAATTCCACGGACACCACAGGCCAAGAGCCTACGATTGAGACAGCGACTATGTCCGCTACAGAAGAAAACAGCGATGCCAAGCCGGAAGAATCGCCCACTGACTCTGCTGCGACGGAAGAAGAAACTACTCGGCCGGTGCCTCCGAACGTCGTGATGGATGACGAGCAGCCGAGTCCAGAAGCCGACACCACTTCGTCGTGTGGCGCAGCTGATGCCCAAACGGCATTCACCGAGGGAGTATCCCAAGTCGCCCCCTGGGGCACCATTGGATGGGAGCTTTTTGATTCCTCCGGCTATGACCCCTGCGCATCCCTATCGTGGGAAACCCTGATGATTGAGGGAGGAACTAGTTCTTCGCCTTTCCACATCATGCTGTTTAATCACGGCGAATACTTAGGCACCGCAACGGCAAAGCCCTATGGATTCGCCCCCACAATTGAGCGTGTGAGTGATTCCGAGATCGCGGTAACCTACCACTGGCCGCGCGAAGGTGAAGGCAATGCCAACCGCTCAGGCACAACCGACGCAGGCTTCCGGTGGGATGAAGGACA
The DNA here is from genome assembly GCF_039907195.1 of Corynebacterium sp. c3Ub_189. Classification (NCBI taxonomy): domain Bacteria; kingdom Bacillati; phylum Actinomycetota; class Actinomycetes; order Mycobacteriales; family Corynebacteriaceae; genus Corynebacterium; species Corynebacterium sp. c3Ub_189. The sequence goes on from NZ_JASBOF010000004.1 coordinate 41,756, forward strand.
GCAAAAGGTCATCATGTCCGGCGACGTACCGCCAACGGGATAAGAAGTCTAGGATCGTCATTTCGGCTTGTCTTGGCCAGCGCTGTTGCTATTGTCGGGTTTGACTCGGCTTCCTGCCAATAGTCCCGCGAAAGGAAACTCGACCATGCTCAACAGCCTCGACCATTTCTTGCTTCAACTGCGTTCCGCAGCAGCAGTGGCTAGCGCCGGTGTTCTCTGCCTTTCCTTAACAGCCTGTGGAAGTGATTCTGCGGATCCAGAAGATTCGCCTTCTTTCTCTGCTGCAAAGGAAAGCGCTCCAGAAGCGAATCAAGCTCCCTCTTCCGCCGACGGAAATACTGAAGAAAAGCCCGCGCAAAAGACCACTACCGTAGTCGAAACTCCTCCAGAGAAGAAGCAGGACGAGAGTGCACCTAGCCGGGGTCAAGACAATGGTGGCTCTTCTGAGTGCAGCTCTGACAATGACGAGAGTGCCTATGAAAAGGCAATCGCTCAGGTCGAACCATATCCAGGACTTGATAGGCCGTGGAGGCCTTTTGACTCCAATTTTGACCCGTGCGCAGATCTTTCGTGGATAACCGTCACGCTTGAAGGAGCGACCGCTTCCTCGCCATATCACATCCTGCTTTTCCACAATGGCGAATACCTAGGAACGGCCACTGCAAAGGCATACGGGTTTTCGCCAAAGGTCAGCCGAGTGGATGATTCCGAGATTGCAGTCACCTACCGCTGGCCAAAGGAAGGTGAGGGCAACGCTGAAGCATCGGGGACAACACAAGCCGGCTTCCGTTGGGATGAAGGTGCACAAAAGGTAGTCATGTCCGGCGACGTTCCGCCTATGCAATAGTTCGATGTAAAACAAGCACGTTTCGCTAAATTTTCACCGATTTGTCAGCGAAACGTGCTTGTTTTGTTTGCGGAGGCGGCCGCGGTGCGGCGGAGCGGCGCCTAGAGGGGGAGCCCGGAAGCCAAGAAATGGCCGCGTTCTAGGCTTTCGCGGGGTGTTAGGGGCGGTTATCGTGGCCGTAACGTAGCCGAAGGAGAGATAAGAATGAGCGAGAAGACGTTTCAGCAGAAGTTCGGGGCTTTCGCGCTGGTGGCGGCGGTTGTCCTGCTGATCGTGAACTTGACCGTAGTAGGGCCTACGGTATTCGGTATCTCCACGCCGCTGCTGCTCGGTATCACGGGCATCCTAATGATGCGCGGTGAAAAGAGCAGCAGCGCAAAGGATGACTAACGCAGGCGGTGGCCTACGAAGCCGGCGGCAAGGGTATTGCCGGAGGATTGATCGATGAGCAGGAAGTTGCCCACCGCACCGCGGGCGGCATAGTCCTCAACGGGAAGCTCGGCCTGGGTCTGGATGGTGATGTGGGCGATGTCGTTCATGGCAACGGACTCGGGCTCTTCCACATCGGAAACGCCATCCAAGTCCAAGGTGCGGGTGACGGCGGCGACACGGGCCTTAACCAGGGAAGAGCCGTAGCGCAGCTTGAGCATCTGGCCGGGCTTAATCTCCTTTTCGGTCAGGCCCACAACGGTGGCGTCGAATTCGCGGGTGGACGCGGGGCGCTGGGGGCCGGCGAGGAGATCGCCGCGGGCGAGATCGACGTCGTCGGCAAGCAGGAGCGTGACGGAGTCACCGGTGGCGGCGGAGTCGGCCGGACCGTCAGCAGTGTCGATCTGGGTAATGGTGCTGGTGCGGCCTTCAGGGAGGCGGACCTCGTCGCCCACGGAGATGGAGCCCGCCTTCACGCGGCCGGCGTAGCCGCGGTAATCGGAGGCGTGCTCGCGGATGACGTACTGGATGGGGAAACGGAAATCCAGCTCATCGGCGCGGCCGGTGGCCACGGGGACGGTCTCGAGAACCTCGAGGACGGTCGGGCCGGTGTACCACTCCATGGTGGTGGAGCGCTCGACCACGTTATCGCCCTTGAGGGCGGAAATCGGTACCACGGTGGTATCGGTAATACCCAGGCGGGTGGCGATCTGGTTGAACTCGGACTCGATATCGCGGAAGACCTGCTCGTCGTAGTCCACCAGGTCGATCTTGTTCACCGCGAGGACCACGTGGCGCACGCCGAGGAGGGCGGCCACGTTGAGGTGGCGGCGGGTTTGCTCGACAACGCCATGGCGGGCGTCGATAAGAAGCACCACTACCTGGGAGGTGGACATGCCGGTGACCGTATTGCGGGTGTACTGCACGTGGCCCGGGGTATCGGCGAGGATGAAGGTGCGCTTATCCGTGGCGAAGTAGCGGTAGGCCACGTCGATGGTAATGCCCTGCTCGCGCTCGGCACGCAGGCCGTCGACAAGCAAGGAAAGGTCCATGCCGTCGAAGCCGCGGTCGGTGGAGGTGCGCTCCATGGACTCGACCTGGTCCGCGAGCACGGACTTGGTGTCATAGAGCAGGCGGCCGACGAAGGTGGACTTGCCGTCATCAACGGAGCCGGCAGTGCACAGGCGCAGGGTATCGCGCTGCTTGAGGGCGCCGACATTCGGCGTGAGGGTCGTAGTCATCAGAAGTAGCCTTCCTTCTTGCGGTCCTCCATGGCGGACTCGGAAAGTTTGTCATCGGCGCGGGTGGCGCCGCGCTCGGAAAGGGTGGAAATGGAGATCTCCGCGAGCACCTCGTCCGGGGTCGAAGCGGTAGATTCCACGGCGCCGGTGCAGGACATATCGCCCACGGTGCGGTAGCGCACGGTGCGGGTTTCCAGCTCCTCGCCCTCGGCCGGGCCGCCCCATTCGCCAGGTGCTAGCCACATGCCATTGCGCTTGAATACCTCGCGCTTATGCGAGTAGTAGATGGAGGGCAGCTCCAGTTCGCGGGCGCCGATGTATTCCCAAATATCGGATTCGGTCCAGTTGGAGATGGGGAAGACGCGGACGTTTTCGCCGGCCATCTTGCCGCCGTTGTACAGGTCCCACAGCTCGGGGCGCTGGCGGCGGGGATCCCAGCCGCCGAAGGAATCGCGGATGGAGAAGATGCGTTCCTTGGCGCGGGCGCGCTCCTCGTCGCGGCGGGCGCCACCGCACACGGCGTCATATTCGCGCTCGGCGATGGTCTCTACCAGCGGCACGGATTGCAGCGGGTTGCGGGTGCCATCGGGGCGCTCTTGCAGGTCGCCGCGGTCGATCCAGTCCTGGACGCGGGCGACGTGGAGGCGAGCGCCGGATTCTTCCACGAGGCGGTCGCGGAAATCGATGACCTCAGGGAAGTTGTGGCCGGTATCGACGTGGAGCAGCTCAAACGGCACCGTGGCCGGGGCGAAGGCGCGGCGGGCTAGCTCGAAGACAACGACGGAGTCCTTGCCGCCGGAAAATAGGATGCCTACCTTGTCGAACTGCCCGGCCACCTCGCGCAGGATGTGGATGGACTCGTTTTCTAGGTCTTTTAAGTGTGGAGAAAGTGTGCTCATTATTCGTGTAACCCGCATTCTGTCTTGCCGTCTGCAAATACGCGCCCGGACCGGGCATCGTCGCCTTCACCAACCGGGAAGGTCAGCGGTGCGCAGCCGATGGAGCGGTATCCCTGCAGGGTGAGTGGGTGGATGATGAGGTCGTTGTCCTCGATATAGCGGTCCGTATCGTCCAGATCCCAGGTAATGATGGGCGAGATCTTTAGCCGACCGGTGCGGTCGAGACTCAGCGCCGGGGCGGTGGCGCGGTGCTCGGAATCGGCGCGGCGCAATCCGGTAACCCAGCCGGCATAAGGATCCATGGCCATGTTCAGCGGCTCGACCTTGCGCATGCGGTTATACGCCGCGGTATCGCGGGCGTAGAGGCGCGGGCCGTACACCTCGTCTTGTTCCTCTGGGCTGAGCAACGGCAGTACGCGAACAAGTGGCAGGTCCGGGTAGCGCTTTTCTACCTCGTCGGCCACCTGGAGGGTTTCCTGGAAGTGCCAGCCGGTATCAATGAAAAGCAGGTCTGCATCGAGCCCGGCGCGGTGGGCGAGCTCGGCCAAGACTGTGTTCTCCATGGACATGGTCACGGCCAGGCGGCCGGGTGCGTGCTCGGCGGCCCATTCGGTAATGGTTTCCGCTGAGGCGTCATAAAGCTTATCCGCCCACTGGTCCACCAATTGCTGGTTGCGCGCGGCTACCTCGGCGTCCAGCGGCGCGGTATCGCGCGTGCCTTCCGGGGAGATGCTGGGGTCGCGGTAGTTCTTGCCACCGTCCAGCAGGTTCGTCGTTGGGTTCATGCCGTCACACATTAGGCAAAACCCCGAGGCGGCGCAGCGGATTTTGGGCGAAAAGCCGCTGAGCTTGGCGGGAGGTGCGAATAAAAAGTTTCCAATCCGTACCAAGCGGACTAGATTTACAGACAAGACAGTCTATTGCGGGTGTGCGCGCCCTGCACAAGGAGGCACTTTCATGCAGCGTATAGCCATCATCGGAGAGGGCCCGGCAGCCCTATCCACCGCCGAGAAGCTTATCAGCGCTGGCATGTGTGTGGACCTCATTACTCAATGCACCGCACCATTCGGTCTACTCCGCCGCTTTGCGGGCTTGGCAGGCATGCTGGGCGACGCCGTCACGGGCTCCCACTGCGGCCCCAGCACCACTCCCCGCTTGCGCCTTATCGGCAACGTGCGGGTAGGACCAGACGGCGATATCACGCATAATGAAATCCACCGCCTGGCCGCCTCTGGCGACCGCGAGCTACTCGTCTTGGAACTCAAGGCTCGCGGCGTGGCCGTCACCACGTGGGAGGGCCTATGCGCCCCACTGCAGGATTTTGAAGACTGGCGCAGCGTCATCACCCGCGCACAGCTGGCTCACGTGGGGATTTAGCAGCAGTTATCAACTAGCGCCCCACCCACCACCGGTATAAACTTGCACGGCTACCCAGCCACGGCAAGGAAAGGGGCGCGAGTCCATGGACCTGGTTCGCATTCTCGTTACACGGTCGGCGCCATATACGCCGTATTTCATCGCGGTGCTTGTCCTGCAGGCCTTATCTACGGCCGCCACGCTGTACCTTCCATCGCTTAATGCCAAGATCATCGATGAAGGTGTGGCCCAAGGCGATGTGGACTTCATCTGGCGCACCGGCGGCATCATGCTGGCCGTCGCGTTTGCCCAAGTCATCACCGCCATCGGCGCCGTGTGGTGCGGCAGCCGCACCGCCATGGGCGTCGGCCGGGATCTGCGCGGCGAGGTCTTCCGCCACGTTAATTCCCTGTCCACTGAGGACATGAGCCGCTTTGGCACGCCTACGCTCATTACCCGCGGCACCAATGACGTCCAGCAGGTGCAGATGGTCTACATGATGATGCTGAACTTCATGGTGACCGCACCCATCATGTCCATCGGCGGCATCATCATGGCCGTGCGTGAAGACGCAGGCTTGTCCTGGCTGGTGTGGGTTTCCGTAGCGGTACTGCTCGGCACCATCTCCGTCATCATTTCCCGCCTCATGCCGCTCTTCCGTTCCATGCAGGACAAGCTGGATTCCATCAATGGCACCCTGCGCGAGCAGATCACCGGCATCCGAGTGGTGCGTGCCTTCGTGCGCGAGGCCTATGAGTCCGAGCGCTTTACCGAGGAAAATAAAAACATCACCCGCCTGTCCTTGAACATCGGCCGGCTTTTCGTGGTGATGTTCCCGCTCATTACGGTGATCCTCAACGTGGCCACGGGCGCGGTCCTGTGGTTCGGCGGACACCGCGTGGATGAGGGCTTGGTCAACGTCGGCTCGCTGACCGCATTCCTGCAGTACCTGCTGCAGATTCTGGCGGCGGTCATGATGGGTACCTTCATGGCGATGATGCTGCCGCGCGCCATCATCTGTGCCCGCCGCATTACCGAGGTGCTCCAGCACGAGCCCTCCATTACCCCACCCAGCTCCACCACCTCTCCGGAGGCCTGCGCGGGCACGGTGGAATTTCGCAACGTGGGCTTTTCTTATGCCGGTGCGGATGCGCCGGTGCTAGAAGACATTTCTTTTACCGCCCAGCCCGGCACCACTACCGCCATCATTGGTTCGACGGGCTCGGGCAAGACCACCCTGGTTTCCCTCATCCCACGCCTGTACGTGCCGACGGAGGGCCAGGTGCTTATCGACGCCACCCCTACCACCTCCCTGGCCCGCCAGGACATCGTCCAGCGCGTCTCCCTCGTCCCGCAGAAGGCTTACCTATTTAGCGGCACTGTGGCCTCCAACCTGCGCTTGGGCCGCCCCGAAGCCACCGATGACGAGCTCTGGGAGGCGCTGCGCGTGGCTCAGGCGGACTTCGTAGAAGACCTAGACATGCCCATTGCACAGGGCGGCACGAATGTCTCCGGTGGCCAGCGCCAGCGCCTATCCATCGCGCGCATGCTTGTTGCCCGCCCGCTGATCTATCTCTTCGATGATTCTTTCTCCGCGCTGGACGTGGCCACCGATGCCAAGGTGCGCGCCGCAATGCGCGCCTCCTTTGCCGAGCGCGAGCAGCCGGTGACCAGCATTATCGTCGCCCAGCGCGTGGCGTCTATCCGCGATGCGGACCAAATCCTGGTGCTGGACGCCGGCCGCATTGTTGCCCGCGGCACCCACGAGGAGCTCCTGGGCCGCTGCGCGGTCTACCAAGAAATCGTTGATTCCCAAGAAACCGCCGGCGTTGCAGGAGGCGAAAACTAATGGCTGAGAACACCACTTCTACCGCCGAGTCCACTGATACCGGTTTTGATCCCATGGGCGGCTCCGCACCCCGCCAGGCCAAGAACTTCTGGCCCTCCACCAAACGCCTTTTCTCCCTGCTTGCTCCCTTCAAGCGCCACCTGTGGGCCGTCGCGGCAATGAACATCATCTGCATCTTCTTGGCCGTGGTAGCCCCGAAGATCATGGGCAAAGCCATGGACGTCATCTTTGCCGGCGTCATTTCGCGCAACCTGCCCTCTAATATTTCCGCCGAGCAAGCCATTGCGGGCATGCGCGCTGAGGGCCAGGACCGCTTTGCGGATATGGCTTCCGCGATGGACTTCGTCCCCGGTGAAGGCATTGACTTTAACCGCTTGGGCACGCTCATCATCACCGTGATCGCAATGTATATCGTCTCTTCCGGCTTCCAGTGGTGGCAGGGAGCAATCCTCAACAAGGTAAGCATGGATATCGTGTTTGACCTGCGCGAGCGCGTGAAGGCGAAGATTAATGCACTGCCTCTCAACTACTTTGATTCCCAGCAGCGCGGCGATATCCTTTCGCGTACCACCAATGACATCGACAACGTGCAGCAGGCCCTGCAGCAGGCGCTATCGCAGCTGTTTTATGACGCGCTGCTGGTCATTGGCATCACCATCATGATGTTCAGCGTTTCGTGGCAGCTCGCTCTGGTGGCTCTACTGTCCCTGCCACTTACTGGCCTGGTCATTGGTGTCATCGGCAGCCGCTCGCAGCGCCAATTCAAAACGCAATGGCGCTCCACCGGTCAGCTCAACGGCCAGGTAGAAGAATCCTTCTCCGGCCACGACCTAGCCATCGTCTTCGGCCGCACCGAGGCCATGACGGAGGAATTCGACAAGCGCAACGAGGAGCTCTACCACTCCGCAGCTAAGGCTCAGTTCCTGTCCGGCATCATGATGCCCATCATGCAGTTCCTGTCCTACCTGTCCTACGTCGCCCTCGCGGTCCTGGGCGGTCTGCGCGTGGCCAATGGCCACATGACTCTGGGCGCTGCCACTGCATTTATCCAGTACTCCCGCGAGTTCAACCAGCCGCTCGGCCAGCTCGGCGGAATGATGCAGCAGGTACAGTCCGGCGTGGCCTCGGCCGAGCGCGTCTTTGAGCTTCTCGACGCCGAAGAGCAAGCCCCCGACACCACCGACGAGGACCTTCCCGGCCGCGCCCAAGGTCTCGTGGAGTTCCAAGACGTTGACTTCTCCTACGCGGAGGACAAGGAGCTCATCACCGGCCTCAACCTGCGCGTGGAGCCCGGCCAGACCGCGGCCATTGTCGGCCCCACCGGTGCCGGCAAGACCACACTGGTTAACTTGCTCATGCGCTTCTATGAGCTCGATGGCGGTCAAATTCTCATTGATGGGCACGATATCGCCCGCATGCCGCGCCATAGCCTGCGTTCCCAGGTGGGCATGGTGCTCCAGGACGCCGTGCTCTTCAAAGGCTCGATCATGGAGAACATCCGCTACGGTCGCTTGGATGCGACGGATGAAGAGGTCATCGCTGCGGCAAAGGCAACCTATGTGGACCGCTTCGTCCACGCGCTGCCCGATGGCTACGACACCATCATCGACCAAGACAGCGGTGCTATCTCGGCCGGCGAGCGCCAGCTCATCACCATTGCCCGCGCGTTCTTGGCCCAGCCCGCGCTGCTCATCCTCGATGAGGCCACCTCTTCGGTCGATACCCGTACCGAGGTCCTCGTCCAGGAGGCGATGAACGCGCTGCGCGCCGACCGCACCTCCTTCGTCATTGCCCACCGCTTGTCCACCATTCGCGATGCTGACCTCATCCTCGTCATGGAAAACGGCACCATCGTGGAACAAGGCTCGCACGACGATCTCCTTGCGGCCCAAGGCGCATACTGGCGCCTGCATCAGTCCCAGTTCGCTCAAGGGTAGGCCTTCCCCGGCGGTGAGCTACTCCAGCCCTACCGTCACGGTCGGCGCGCTGAAGTGAGCACCCTTGAGGTTCACCAGCTCAAGGGTGACATCGCGCAGCTCAATATGGTCCATGATTACATCGGGCACCTCCGCATCGGGGACGGGGTGCGGCTCTGGAACACCGAGCTTGTCCAACACGGCATTGATATCGTCGCGGCTCAAATCGATATGTGCTGGAGGTGCGGAAACTGCTCCCACCGCCGGGGTGGCCTTAAGCTCGGTAGCCATAATGGTCACCGGTCCGCCGCGCACCTCGGTGGTATCCCCACCCGTGGTCAACATGCCATCGCCATAGCGGCCAGGCAGCGTGATCCCAAGATTGTCGATGTCGAGGTTTTCGCCCTTCAGCTCCAGGACCCGCACATCACCGCTGGCGGTGGGGAAAGTACCCAAGGATACGGTGACATTCTTCGTCAGCGTCACCGTATCCGCGAAAACGGTACTGAAGTACGGAACCGCCGGAGCATCTTGCGCATTAACCCGTTCGGAACCGCTCGCACCGCACACCACCAGGGCACAGGTGAGTACGGCCAAGCAGCTACGCGCCGCCCGCGGCATCGCCCTCGTCATTGCTCTGCTGCTTCCTTGGTACGGCGCTTTTTCTCCCCCGGCTGCCACGCAAAGGTAAAGGCCCCGCCAATAATGCCGAGCAGGGAGCCGATGATGAAGCCGCCCAAATTGGACGTCGGCAAGGCGATAATGGCCACGATGATGCCCAGCACACCGACATAATTCGAGGTTGCTGGCTGGAACCACGCGCCAAGGCCGAACATGGCTAGCAAGACTCCGATAAGCAGCGTAGATACGCCAGAGATGGTGGAAATCATGACCAAAAGGTCAGAGATGCGAATGGTGATATAGGCCGGCGCGGCAATGATGATGCCGGACAAAATGAGCAACAGCCCAGGAAAGAAGGGCCTGCCGCTGCGCCAGCGGCGGAAGCGCTGCCAAGCGCTGGGTTTAGATTCCTCCTCGCCCGTTGCCTCCGCCACCGGGAGGGTCTGTGTGTCTTCCGCGGTCGACTCAGCAGCCATTATCGGAACCCCTCCGCACAGTTACTCCAACGTTCTTGGCAGAAAGGCGCTGTGCGCCCACTGAGGTGGCCTTCACATCGTCCGCCTTGAGAGAGACCTGCTTGGAGTACAGGCCCCACGCGCCAGGATCCGCGGTATCGCTGAGCTGATTCGCATCGATGCCCACGTTGACATCCTGCATGACCAAGGAACCATCCACGTCGGTCGCACCGACCAGCAGGCTATCGGATTCCACGCTGCCCTCGCCCTCAGCCTTCAGCGCTAGGGTGGCCTCCCCACCAACGCCGGGTACCTTCGGAACCGTCACGGAAAGGCAGAGATCGGAGACCTTGGCATGGTCCAGCTTGATGCGCGCGACAGGAAGGTGCTCTTCGGCCTTTTGATCATCATCAACAAAAAGCGAAAAGCCTTCTCCGTCCAAGTGCCCCATGGTGATCTTGAAAAAGCTACCGGAAAGGGCCAGGTTTGCGGTCAATCCGCCCTGCGCCACGGCAAATCCGGTAACGCCGAAGGCGGCAAGGCCTGCGGTCAAGGCCACCGCGGCCTTGGTGATATTCGTTTTGCCCATGGCGGTTTGCCCTTTCTGCAGCGGTGTAGGTCCTCTTCTTGCCAGATTGGGCCACGCTGTGGCCACCAGCACCGGCGATACTCAGCCGCCGTGTACAGCACGTTTAAAAGAATGTGACGGCCGAGTTTCTCATCTTGACAGTGTACAGCCCACCCCGCCGTGATACCGCACTGAATGCAGACTCTCTGATTTCCACCCCTAGGCTTTAAGGTAGATAACAACGTGGAGCATCAGTATTAAAGGAGCACGCATGACCACCGTGTTCGGTTGGATCGCTATAGCCGCATCGATTCCGGTGTGGCTGTACTTTTTCACCCGCGTATGGGCCCTCTTTAAGTTCATCCGCTCCGGCGGACCCACCCAGCTCAAGCGCACCGATAGCCTAGGCAAGCGTTTATGGCGCGTTATTGCGGAAGTCTTTGGTCATTCCCACTTCAAGGGCAAACCTCTGGTCAATGCCGCCCACTGGCTGGTGATGGTGGGCTTCCTTTTCGGCATCCTGGTGTGGTTTGAGGCCTATATCCAAACCTTCGCGCCGAATAAGGGCTGGCCGTGGCTCAGCCACTGGCCGGTCTACCACTTCGTTGAGGAAGTCTTGGGCATCGCGACGGTCCTAGGCATCGGCTTCCTCATCAGTGTGCGCCTCAAGCTTGGCGATACCGAGCGCGGCAGCCGCTTCTTCAATTCTCAAACCGCCTCGGCGCGCTGGGTAGAGTTCATTGTCTTTTCTGAGGGACTCGGCATGATCCTGGTGAAATCCACCAAGATCGCCACCTACGGCGGCGGCTCCGCCTGGGCGGATTTCTTGAGCATCCACTTGGCCAAGCTCTTCCCCGAGTCACCGGCGCTGGTGAGCTTTTTCGCGCTATTCAAGCTGCTATCCGGCATGCTGTTTATCGTCTTCATTTCCCGCAATTTCCAGTGGGGCGTGATGTGGCACCGCTTCACCAGCTTTTTCAATATTTTCTTCCAGCGCAACGCCACCGGTGAAAAGGCATTGCAAGAACTGCCCACCCCGGACTTAGAAGAAGACATCACCCCGGGTAGCTGGAAGATGCTGCTGGATTCCACCTCCTGTACCGAGTGCGGCCGCTGCCAAGAACTATGCCCGGCGTGGAATACCGAAAAGCCGCTGAGCCCCAAAAAAGTCATGATGGACCTGCGCCAGGGCGCACTGGATAACTACAACCCGCACGAGGGCCTGGACGTGCTGTCCATGGCCGGCGTTATCGATGATGACGTGCTCTGGTCTTGTACCAACTGCGGTGCGTGCGTGGATCAGTGTCCTACCGATATTGAGCACATCGATCACATTGCGGACCTGCGCCGCTTCAAGGTGCTTGCGGAATCGGACTTCCCTTCCGAGCTCACCGGCCTGTTTAAGAATATGGAAAACAAGGGCAACCCGTGGGGCCGGAATAATTCCGAGCGCCGCGCCTGGATCGATGAGGCCCGCGCCGATGGCATCGACGTCCCCATCATTGGTGAAGACGAGGCCGATTTCTCCGATATGGAATACCTGCTCTGGGTGGGCTGCGCTGGCGCTTATGATGACGATGGCCGCCGCACCACCCGCGCCGTTGTAGACCTGCTGCACACCGCTGGTGTGAAGTTTGGCGTGCTCTCCACGGGTGAGACCTGTACGGGTGACCCTGCCCGCCGCGCTGGCAACGAGTTCCTCTTCCAGATGATGGCGCAGCAAAACGTAGAGACCCTCAACAACGCCTTCGACGGTGTGCCAGAGGGCCAGCGCAAGATCATCACCACCTGCCCGCACTGCTTTAACACCATCCGCAATGAGTACCCGGACTTTGACGGGCATTTCGACGTCTTCCACCACACCCAGCTGCTCAACCGCCTGGTACGCGAGGGCCTGCTCAAACCGGTACCGCGCACGCCGGAAAACCGCAAGCCGATTACCTACCACGACCCTTGCTTCCTCGGTCGCCACAACAAAGTCTTCGATCCTCCGCGCGAGCTGCTCGAGGCCACCGGCGTGGAGCTGCGCGAGATGGACAAGAACCGCGATGAAGCCTTCTGTTGTGGCGCCGGCGGCGCCCGCATGTTCATGGAGGAAAAGCTCGGCACCCGCATCAATGACTTCCGCACCGAGCAGGCTCTAGAGACCGGCGCGGAAGAAATCGCCACCGGCTGCCCCTTCTGCAATGTCATGATGACCGGCGGCGTGAAGTCCTTGTCGCAGGATTCCACGTCCACCACCAAGGTCAATGACGTGGCGGTTATGCTGCGCAATTCTATCTCCCTCGACGAGTCCGGCACCCTGCCGGAGCCCCACCCCAAGGCGTTCCTGGCTACCCCGGTGCGCCACCAAAAGTCCGAGGGCACCACTGACGCCCCGCTTGCCGACGCCCCCACTTCCGCCACCCACACCCCGACCGAATCGGCACAAGTTCCGGCCGCATCGGCCGCACCCGCAGCGCCGTCTGCATCGCAGGCTCCTCAAGCGCCGAAGGCTCCCGCGGCACCAAGTGCACCCACCCCTCCAAGTGCTCCGGCAGCACCTGCACCACAGGCACCCGCGGCACCAACTTCGCCACAAGCTCCCCAAGCACCAGCGGCACCAGCCGCTCCTGCAGCACCGGCCGCACCCGCAACGCCGGCTGCACCGCAGACTCCCGCAGCACCGAGTGCACCCACCCCTCCAAGTGCTCCGGCAGCACCTGCACCACAGGCACCCGCGGCACCAACTTCGCCACAAGCTCCCCAAGCACCGGCAGCGCCCGTCGCACCAGCTGCTCCCGCAGCACCGAGCGCACCCACCCCTCCAAGTGCCCCGACAGCACCTGCACCAAAGGCACCAGCCGCGCCGACCTCTCCTAGCGCGCCCGCAACGCCTGCAGCACCTGCAGCACCGAAACCGCCAGAGGCCCCTGCTGCGCCCACGCCGCCAAAGGCTGAGCCGCCAGCCGCACCGACCCCGCCAGCACCGCCGGCGGCTCCGGCACCACCGGCGTCGGAAAGCGTGCCAAAGCCACCTGAATCTGAGTAGGCGCGCGGGGGCATTGGTGCGTACGCTGTAGTCCATGCATTTTAATGCGGGACTCCCCACCGATGCCCTGCTGCTGGCGGCAGGCGCAACCGAAAATACAAATTCCCTCGTCTCTTTCGCCTGGATTATGGCCGCGGCGCTGCTGGCGCCGCTGGTCTCTTATATGCTGGGCTACCGTCTTCCATCGGTAGCCCTCTTGCTGATTTTCGGCATGATTATTGGTCCTTCCGTCCTCGACCTTGCGGCCGAGGATGAAGGCATCGAGATGCTCAAGGAGCTCGGCGTGGGAGCGTTATTTCTCCTCGCAGGCTTTGAAATTCAAATCTCCACCCTCAAAACCAAGGAAGCCGGAACGGCATTATCCACTTGGGCAATCTGTGCCCTCGCCTGTGGGGTGGGCGCCTACTTCCTGGTAGATAATGTGCCAGGTGCCATCGTCGTCGCCTTGGCACTGACGTCAACGGCGCTGGGCACGCTGACGCCGATGCTGAAGCAGGACCGCATTCTGGGCACCAAGGTGGGCAACTCTGTGATGATTCACGGTGCCATTGGTGAGGTCGCCCCCATTACCGCAATGGCACTCTTGTTGGGTACTCGTTCCACGCTGACGACGATGATCATTTTGTTGTTCTTCATCATCATCGCCGTTGCCGTCGCCATCATGCCGGCGGCTATCGCATCAGCGATCCCTTGGGTGAAGACCGCTTTTATCTCTGGTGCGGGCTCAACCAACCAAACGATTCTGCGTCTAATCATCCTTATTCTGGCCATTCTTATGGCCGTTACCGCAGTCTTTGAACTCGATATTGTGCTCGGTGCCTTTGCTGCCGGCATCATCTTGAACCGCATTATCCCGGATGAATTCCACCGCCGTCTTGAGCACCGCCTCGATGTGGTGTTTTATTCGATGCTTATCCCGGTCTTCTTTGTGGTCTCCGGCATGAGCATTAGCTGGGATACCATCGCCAATAATCCGTGGAAGGTGCTGGGCATTCCGGCCCTCATCCTGGTGACCCGTGGCCTGCCGGTCTTCCTGCGCGAAAATGTTGGGCATACCGGATCCGATATTGAAACCATCCGTGAGCGCCTCCAAGTGGGCTTGTATTCCGCCACCGGTCTGCCGATCATCGTAGCGGTAACGTCCCTGGCGGTCAATTCCGGGATCATGGAGGCCGAGAATGCCTCGATCTTCGTCTCCGGTGGAGCGCTTACCGTCGCCATCTTCCCCTTCTTGGCCAGCCTGGTGGGCGGCAAGAAGCAGCCTGAAAAGAAGGATGAGGAATCTTCCGCCGCTGAAACTAAGGACCTATAGGCAGCGTTCGCTAAGAGCACGCCCCTAGCAGGGAGGAAATTTCCTAAACTGGGATGCGTGAGTAATAACTTTGGTTCTTCCCCTATCAATCGGACCATGCGCCTGTCCGATTCCGAGCGCAACGATGCCATCAATGACCTCGCCCGCGCCGTGGGTGAAGGCCGGTTAACCATGGAGGAGTTCGAGGACCGCTCGGACGACGTCATGCGCGCTAGCACCCACCAAGACCTCGTGCCCGTCTTTCAAGACATTCCGGCGCGTGGTTCCCACGAGGTCAAGGTCTATTCCCGCGGTGAGGTCACGCGCGCCCATAATGCGGGCAAGAAGCCAAAGTTTGCGACCGCTCTGTCCGGCTCGGTGCTGCTTGCCGTTGCCAGCCCAACGCTTATCGTGATGAGCGCGACCTTGAGCAGCCCATGGCTTTTGCTCGGGGGCGCGGTAGCAGCCGCGCTCATCCCTATCCTGTGGATTCTGCTCTACGTTGCCAAGGTGGGCCCTTCCTCGTGGCACGCCCCATCCGTGCGCCAAATTGAAAAGGAGCAATTGCGTGAGATTCGCGCGCTCACGGCGCATGAGCGCGCACAGCAAAAAATGATCGAAGAAAAGATGTGGGCCGATCGCCGCATGCAAGCCGGCGAAATTACCGGACAGGCCATGGATCTGGCCAAGCGCAAGTTCAACGAGTGGAATAAGAAATAGTCATCGCCACTGTTAAAGCGTTTTGTGTGGCTGTGAATCGTGGCACAATATTCCCATGACTTCTCCGAAACACCGCATCTTTGACCAGTCCGACAAACTCAAGGGCGTCGCGTATGACATTCGCGGCGAGGTCTCTGCGGAAGCGGAACGCATGGAGCTCGATGGCCACACCATCTTGAAACTCAACACCGGTAACCCAGCCGTCTTCGGATTCGAGGCTCCCGATGTCATCATGCGCGATATGATCGCTGCCCTGCCTACTTCCCAGGGCTATTCCACCTCCAAGGGAATCATTCCTGCTCGTCGGTCCATTGTTACCCGCTACGAGCTAGAAGATTTCCCACCCTTTGATATCAACGATGTCTTCTTGGGCAATGGCGTCTCCGAGCTCATCAGCATGACCACCCAGGCGCTGCTTAATAATGGCGATGAGGTTCTCATCCCGGCGCCGGATTATCCATTGTGGACCGCAGCTACGTCCCTGGCAGGTGGCACCCCAGTGCACTACCTGTGTGATGAGGACGATGATTGGAATCCATCCATCGAGGACATCGAGTCCAAGATTACGGATAAAACCAAGGCCATCGTGGTCATTAACCCGAATAACCCAACGGGTGCGGTCTACTCGCGCGAAGTGCTACAGAAGATAGTAAATATCGCCCGCGAGCATAACCTGCTCATCTTGGCTGATGAGATCTATGACCGCATTCTTTATGACGGCGCGCAGCACATCTCCATCGCTTCGCTCGCCCCAGACCTGCTCACCATCACATTTAATGGCTTGTCCAAGGCCTACCGCGTGTGTGGTTACCGCGCTGGTTGGATGGTGCTCACTGGCCCTAAGCACCACGCCCGTGGCTTCATCGAGGGACTGGAGTTGCTCGCCGGAACGCGCCTGTGCCCGAACGTACCGGCGCAGCACGCTATCCAAGTGGCGCTAGGCGGCCGACAGTCCATCTACGAGCTCACCGGTACCGGCGGGCGTCTTTTGCGCCAGCGCAATATCGCCTATGAAAAGCTCAACGAGATTCCCGGCGTTTCCGCGGTAAAGCCTATGGGCTCGCTCTACCTCTTCCCGCGCTTGGATCCGAATGTGTATGAAATCCATGATGATGCCAAACTCATGCTGGATATTTTGAAGGCGGAAAAGATCCTCATGGTGCAGGGAACTGGCTTCAACTGGCCGAACCCAGATCACTTCCGCGTAGTCACGCTGCCGTGGGCATCCCAGATCGAAAACGCCATCGAGCGCCTTGGCAACTTCCTGGTGAGCTATAAGCAGTAGTTTTCTCCCCCACCAGTTGCTAATGATACTGACAATCCATAACAATATGGTGCATGGGAAGACATTCCGCGGGACCTAAATCTCAGCCGACCCCTAGTTCATGGGGTCGGCTCTCTACTTCGATAACTCACCATCCATGGCGATTAACCTTGCTCGGCGTGCTCGTCACAGCGCTAATAGCCACCATTGCGGGCATGGCAGTGCTGTGGCCTCAGAGTCCAGCCTCCGAGCACACCTCCACCGATTTTCGGCAAACCTATGCCCTCAACCACCCACAGGTCGAGGGCACGGTCGATACGACAGACCACTCGGCTTGCCAATCGGAACTTACTGGGCAGGCCTTCGATACACCGCCACTTATTCCTGGGACTGAGGAAGTGCAGTGCGACCGTGCCCTGGTCAATATCACCTCCGGCGAGGACGAAGGTCGCATGACCCAATTGGTCACCTACGGCAATGCCGGCGATCCGCAGCTTAAACCGGGCGACAAAATTGTTCTTTCCAAAGCAGATGACCCTTCCGGCGCTGCGTCCTATGCTTTTGCTGATTATCAGCGCACCAGAAGCCTAGCTCTGTGGGCAGTTATCGTGGCCGTCGTCATTATCGCTTTTGCGGCCTGGCATGGCGTGCGCGCCCTTATCGGCTTGACGCTCAGCCTAGGCGTGATCTTTGCGTTCCTCGTCCCCGCTCTTATCGACGCCCATAACCCCCTCTGGTCCGCCCTTGTTGCCTGTTCCGCCATCATTCTGTTCGCCGTTCCTCTCGTCCATGGACTGAATTGGAAATCGGCATCGGCGGTGGGCGGCTCCCTTATCGCTCTCATTCTTGCAGCAGCGTTAGCGTGGGCCGCTATCGATAGTTCGCAGCTACAAGGCTATAGTTCCGAGGACAACCTGAAGCTACTTCTTTATATGCCCAACGTGTCCATCGTGGGCGTGCTCTTATGCGGTTTTGTGGTCGGTGCCTTGGGCAGCCTTGCCGACGCCGCCGTGGCCCAAGCATCCACCATTACCGAACTCCACGGAGCGGACCCTGATGCTCGCCCTTCACAGCTTTTCCTCTCCGCAATGAAGGTGGGCCGCGACCATATTGCCTCAATGGTTTATACGCTAATTCTGACCTATACCGGTGCGACCTTGCCACTGCTCATGCTGATCACCGCAGCGGAGCGCCCCGCAGGCCAGATTTTAAGCAGCGATCTCGTCGCAACGGAGCTGCTGCGTTCCGGAGTAGGTGCGATGGCATTGACCCTCGCGGTTCCCATCACTACAGCCATTGCAGCTTTCACAGTGCCACAGCGCGCACAAGTTTAGGGCCCTTATGCAGAAGGCTGAGCAGCGCAATAATCACGCTGCTCAGCCTTTGTATCTCAGATGTAGAGGACCTAGAGGGTGCGCCCCAAGGCATCGACCTTCCAGCCCGCCTGTTGCCAGTCTGCAACAGGCAGCACATTGCGGCCATCGATAATGTGCTTATTGTCCACGAGCTGGCCCGCTTGCTGCGGATCCAATTCCTTGAACTGCTTCCACTCGGTTGCCAGAATAACTAGCTCAGCCTCGCGCAGGGCATTGTCAGTGTCCGCGGCGTAATCCAAGGTGGGGAATACCTTCTTCGCGTTGTCCATGCCTTCTGGGTCATAGACGGTTACTGCCGCGCCAGCCAGCGACAGGGAACCGGCTACGGCAAGGGCGGGCGAATCGCGCACGTCATCGGAATTCGGCTTAAACGCGCAACCCAATACGGTCACGCGGTGGCCAAGCAGGGAGCCATTGAAGGCTTCCTTGGCCAGGTCCACCACGCGGTCACGGCGGCGCATATTGATAGCATCCACCTCACGCAGGAAGGTCAGCGCCTGGTCGGCGCCAAGCTCGCCAGCGCGGGCCATGAAGGCGCGAATGTCCTTGGGCAGGCAACCGCCACCAAAGCCGAGGCCGGCGCCAAGGAACTTGCGGCCGATGCGTTCGTCGAGCCCAATGGCGTCGGCAAGAGCGGTAACGTCCGCGCCTGCAATCTCGCAGATCTCAGAAACGGCGTTGATAAAGGAAATCTTGGTGGCTAGGAACGCATTAGCGGAGACCTTGACCAGCTCGGCGGTCTGCCAATCCGTCACGATGAATGGGGTGTCCTGCGCTAGCGGCTGAGCATAAACCTCGCGCGCTACCTCTTCGGCACGGCTTTCGCCCTCGCGCACACCGAGAACGATGCGGTCTGGGGTGATGGTGTCCTTAACGGCGTAGCCCTCACGCAGAAACTCCGGGTTCCACGCGATTTCCACGGTGGTGCCTTCTGGGGCAAGCTCATTGGCCAGCTCTTGGAGCTCTGCAGCCGTTCCCACCGGAACGGTGGACTTACCAAAGATGATGTGATCACCCTTGAGCTTGGGCACCAGATCCGTGATGACGGCCTTCACGTAGGTCATATCGGCCGCATAGGAACCGCGGCGTTGCGGGGTGCCTACACCCAAAAAGTGCAGGTTGCCGAACGCGGCTGCTTCTTCATAGTCCGTGCTGAAGTCGAGGCGGCCGGCCTCGATATTGCGCTCAAGCACCTCCGGCAGGCCCGGTTCAAAGAACGGAACCTTGCCCGATTTAAGAGCGGAAATTTTATTGTCATCTACGTCCACGCCTAGTACTTCATGGCCGAGCTCGGCCATGCAGGCAGCATGGGTTGCACCCAAGTATCCGGTGCCGATTACAGTCATACGCATAAAGCCCCATAGTAGAGGCTCTATGTGAATGCCGGTTTAAGCCTATCGAAAATTCAGGTAAGACTTCGATGGCGTCGGGCCGCGCTGGCCCTGGTACTTCGACCCCAGCGAGCCGGTGCCATAAGGACTTTCCGCTGGCGAAGTCATCTTGAAAATAGCCAGCTGCCCCACCTTCATGCCCGGCCACAGGGCGATAGGCAGGTTGGCGGTATTAGAAAGCTCGAGTGTGATGTGGCCGGAAAAGCCTGGGTCAATAAAACCCGCGGTGGAGTGGGTCAACAATCCCAAGCGGCCGAGGGAAGACTTGCCCTCCAAGCGACCGGCCAGGTCTGCCGGCAAGGTGAATTTTTCCAGCGTGGCGCCGAGCACGAACTCGCCTGGGTGCAGGATGAAGGACTGATCTTCTTCTACCTCCACCAAGGTGGTGAGATCCGGCATTTCCTCTTTGGGGTCAATATGCGTGTACCGCGAGTTATTGAAGACCCGGAAATACTTATCTAGGCGCACGTCTACGGACGAGGGCTGGATAAGTTCGCTGTCGAAGGGCTCGATGCCCAATTCTTCGGCGTCAATGGCGGCACGGATATCACGATCTGAAAGAAGCACGGCCCCAATTCTACTCATGCTAAAGGCCGCGGTGTATAGTAGGCCGGAGCGTACAAACGCGCAGTGCCGACGTAGTTTAATGGTAGAACTGCAGCTTCCCAAGCTGCTAGCGCGGGTTCGATTCCCGTCGTCGGCTCCATGTCATGAGTCGCGACATGTTTGACAGATGAGTCGCGACATCGTTGACAAACCGGCATTCCAGTTGCTTTTTGTTCTGGGGTGCCGGTTTCTTCGATCAGGCGGGCAGTGCCAGGGCGCATTGTTCCAAGCAGCAGTACTAAGACGCCGTAAAGAACACCTATGCGTGACGGGCGGAGCCATTTCCCCCTCGGGCTCTAGAAGGTGCCTTCAGCCCTGAATGGCCGCACTTTATTTCGACGCCACTGGATTGCCACCTTCATGGCGTACGGCTTTGACGACGGCCATATTGCGGTTAGGACTGTTCATAGTGTCAAACATGTCCCGACTCACCAGTCAAGCATCACCCGACACGGTAAGGTAGCCCTAAGCGTCAAATATGTCGCGGCTGATCTGTCAAGCATCACGACGGTTCCCTCAGGCACAGACTGTCAAATATGTCATGAACTCAGACACCGTCGTCGGCTCCAATTTTCGGGGGATAATATCGTGCTAGTCAGTGGCGCTTAGCCACTGAGCCAGCTCTTTTTGTGCCCGATCTACCCCGCCTGGATAGTGTGCTTCCAACTCTGCGGCAGCTGGTTCGAAGAACTTCTCTGTGAGCGCGGCTAGATCGCGCTCAGGCACGTTGCCGCGGATTTCATCCAGCGGGGCACGGAACGTCATTCCCAGATCAGTCCGGAGCTGATAGGCGCGCCAGTCTTCGCTGTAGATGCGAAGTTCCGCACCGCGCAGGTTGGATTCAATGACCACGTTGCCGAATATGAGCGTGGTAAGGGTTCGTTCTTCCATGGCGCCGAGTCTACTAGCCGCAGCGGACGATGGGCTGCGGGTCGTAGACCGTGGTGGTGGTCTCGCGGGAAAGCTCCTTGCCGCCTAGATCCTTGATGATGCGGGTATCGGACGTCGTAAAGCCTGGCGCACCAGAGGAAGGCGAGCAGTCGCTGCCGGGCACGGACATAGGTTGTGGGTCGGTCTTAGCCCAGCGGCCGTTGTTCACAGACTCGACGTCGACGGTCTTGGTGCCCTTCAGGCGCACGGTGATCTTGCCGCCACCAAAGTCGGTCTCAATGCGGACCGGGGTATTGAAGGTATTGGTGAACTGCAGGTCGATGGCGCCCTCGTACACGGTGGCCTCGCGGCCGGCTGGGTAGCGGGAAATGTAGTACGAGTGCGGGGTGTGGGCGGTGTCTTCCATGCCCGCAAAATAGGCAGCGTTGTACAAGGTGGTGGCGAACTGGGAGATGCCGCCGCCCACGGCGGAGCCGGAGTGGCCATCGATAATGATGCCGGACTCAACGTAGCCTTGCGCCGTGCCGCGAGGGCCCGTGTGGCCGTTGAGGGAGAAGGTCTCGCCTGGGTTGACCACGGCGCCGTTGACCTGTTGGGCTACCAGCTCGATATTCTTGCCGGAGGCAGCGGAGTAGCCCTCAGTGGTGAACTCGCCCACGGTGTCGTTGAAGGTCGCCTTCTTGGCATCGTCGGTGGTGAACTCTGCCGGGTCCGGCTTGTAGGTAGCATCCCACTCGCGGTCATCGCCGGTCACGCGCTTGTCAAAGTCCTGCATGGTCGGCTCCCAGTCGATGATCTCGCCATCTTCGGACGGGGTGATCTGCTTGTCGTTGCCGTTGAAGGAAATCTTGGCATTTACGCCGGGGACATCGGCTCCCTCGGAGCGCTCGGCCAGCAGCTCCTGCGCGCGGTTGGTATCCACGGCGAGCTTGAGCTTACCGTCCTTCTTTTCAATGCTGGTGAACTGGGAGATTTCCGGCTTATTCAGGGTAGCGGTGACATTATTCTTGGCCTTCAATGTAATGGGATTATCCAGCGCCTTGGCGGCATCGCCGGTGCGCATGGCCTCGATAGCTTCATCATTGATGGCCGGCTCTACTTCTTCTGGGTCCACGTCTACGCCCTCGGAATCGAGCCAATTATCCGTAACCGCATTGTGCAGGGAGCCGGCATCCACGGTTTGGCCGAGCTTGGGGTCGGTGACCTTGAGCTCACCATTGTTGAGCTCCAACATGCCATCAACTGGATCGGTGGAGAGATCCTTCTTCACGCGGTCCAAGGCCGGCTGAAGTTGGACCTCGTCCACGTTGGTTTCTACCGGAATATCCCGGGTGGGGCGGAAGAAGCTATACAGGCGGGTAAAAGGATTGAGGGAAGGTTCTTCAATATTGTCTACGGCGCGCTGGTTATCCAGGGCAAGGCCCGATTCGGAGGGAACGAGTTCCGTGTGGAGGTCGCCGGAGGTAACGCTCACGGGCTCGGTTTCTACGCCCGCGAGCTCATCTTCGAGCTTCTCCACGGCGGCGGTGCGATCCATGGCGGAAATATCCACGCCGTTGACGGAAACGGCGCGCGGAATCTTGTCCTGGTTTGCTGCGACATCCCAGGCATAAGCAATGCCCGCGATCAGGACAAGGCCGACCAATGCGCCGAGCGCGATGAGCCAGCCTTTAGCACCATTTTTTCCTTCTGCCTTTTTCACGCCTTAAAGGTTAACGGTTTTAGTGGCATTTTTCCTAGTCCTGTGCAGGCTCGGGTGCAGCGCCGGCCGGGGGAGCGCTGACATGGCGAGCCGCGTCCGCAAGGCGTTCGAGTGGCAGGCGGCCGCCGTTGACGGCGCCGACGACGGCGTCGATCACCGCATTAATATCGCCTTCGGTGGACCACAAGGGCATGTCGGCTCCGGCATTGAGGGAGGCCACGACGGCGTCGGCAAGCGGGAGCGAATCTGCAATCGCCTTCATGCCGCCGATGTCATCGGTGTAGATGGGCCCGTCGTACTGCAAGGTCTCGCGGGCTAGGCCATAGGCTTCCGGCAGAATGGAAGCGGGAGTCTGACCATCGCCCAGGCCGGGCACGGCGAGGTGGCCCATCATGAGCGCGGCATTGGGTGCTTGGGGAAGAGCGGTTTTAAAAGGAATGAACTCGTGGCCTTCTAGTTCTTCCAGCGGCGGGGTAACGGCCTCGGCCAGGTGGGTATCGCCAGAAGCACGGCCGTGTCCCGGGAAATGCTTGAATACGGCCTTGACCCCAGCGGATTCCAGCCCGCGGGCAAAGGCCGCGCCATACTCGCCTGCTTGGACCGGATCGGTGGAAAAGGATCGATCTCCCACCACCTCTAGGCCATTGCCATCGACGTCAAGCACCGGTGCAAAGTCCACGTTGATGCCATGCGCCTTCAGGCTCGTGCCCATCTCGTGCGCAAGCTGCTCCACCTCTTGTGGGGAACGCTCGGCCGCCATCTGTTGCGGGGAAGGGTACTCCCCGAGGACGTCGGAAAACCGCTGCACGCGCCCGCCCTCAAAATCGATAGAGACCTCAAAGTCGCGGCCCACCTCTTGGCGCAGGGCATTAATGTCGCGACCCTCTTCCTGCAGCAGGTTTGGATCCGCCCAGCTGGGGATAAAGATTCCGCCCACACCGGCCTCCAGCTTGGCCTTAGCGTCGTCGTAATTGGTGACCGGCGGCATCAGCACGGACGCAGCCATGGCGCGGATGTCCTGCTGCGGGGCGGCCTCCTGCGAGGTCTCTTCGTGCGTTTCATGCGTTGCGGCAGGTGAGCTCGACGCAGCCGGAGTGGTGGAGTCCTGGCTCTCGTTGTCCTCTTGGGTGGAGGTAGAGCAGGCTCCCAAGGCCGTCACGAAGGCGAGGCTGGCAAGGATGCGCGGAGTTTTCATGCCTTCTAGTGTGCAATATTCCTCGCGTTCTGTCGCAAGCGGTGGGTAGACTAGTGACATGAGTAACGGCGAGACAATGCTAATTGCCTACGATGGCACCGAACGAGCCGGCCGCGCCCTCGAGTACGCGGCCCAGCTGCTGCGGCCCACCACGGTAGAAATCCTCACCGCCTGGGAGCCGGTAGCCCGGCAGACCGCACGCGCCGTCAGCCGCACCGGAATGCACCAGTCCACCGTTTCCCCGGACCGCGTCGAAGAGGATCCGGCCTATGAGGAGGCGCTAAAGATTTGTCGCCAAGGCATCGAGCTGGCCGAAAGCCTGGGCCTAGCCGGCCGTGCCCACCTGGTGGAATCCGCCACCACCATCTCCTCCGCCATCATTGATGCCGCGCATGAGCTGGACGTGGACGTCATCGTGACCGGTACCCGAGCCCTGACCGGGTTCCGCGCGTGGTGGACCAACTCCACCGCCGACCAGATTGTGCGCAATGCCGGCCTTCCCGTCTTCATCGTGCCGCAGGAAAACGAAGATGACGCGGACGATGATGAGGCAGAATACTTCTAAATAGCTGCTAGTATCTTTAGCCATGGCTCTGGAAACCGATTCTTTGAACAAGCGCACCCTTGGCCCTGCCATCGGTAGCGCTGTTGTGGGCATCGCGCTCGGCGTCATCACCATCATCGGCATCGCACAATTCTCGGGCACCGATACCGTGCCAGAAGGCAATGCGGTTTCTGCTTCCGATGCGGTTTTGGGCGGCCCTGAGTACGGATCCCGCAACTAGGTGTGCGTACCCTCCGCGGGCGGCTTGCCCGCCCCTACCCGCTGGGGATTTTTGCCCTAGCGCTCATCCTTCTCGTGCAGCCGTGGGGGTTAACGGCCGCCGATACCAAGCATGATCTGGCAGCCAATCCGCTGCACTTTCTCCGCGGGGCGCTTAGCGCCTATACGGATACCTTTACCCTGGGGCAGCTGCAGAATCAGGCCTATGGCTATCTCTTTCCCCAGGGACCTTTCTTCGTTTTAACCCAGCCACTGCCCGATTGGGTGGCCCAGCGCCTGTGGTGGTTGCTGGTCTTGAGCGTCGGCTTCATCGGATTCCATAAGCTCGCTTGCAAGGTGGGCCTGCGTGGCTGGTGGGTCTGGGTGGCAGCGATGCTCTACGCGTTCTCGCCTCGCGCGCTTTCTACCCTGACCGCCATTTCTTCTGAGACCTGGCCGGTCATGCTCGCTCCCTGGGTTATCCTGCCCTTCCTCAACACCAAGCTCACCTGGCGCGATGCCGCCGCGGCCACCATCCCGGTGGCGCTGATGGGTGCGGTCAATGCCACCGCGACCATCGCGGCGTGTATCCCGGCCGCTGTAATCCTGCTCTACCGCCGCGCCTTCACGCCCGGCGCGGCCTGGCTCTTAGGCTGCCTGGCGGTATCGGCGTGGTGGATCGGCCCGCTCGTCGTGCTAGGCCGCTATGCCCCGCCGTTTACGGAATTCATCGAATCCGCGCGCGTGACCACGCGCTGGCTCAACTTGCCAGAGATTCTGCGCGGCACCACGAGCTGGACGCCGTTTGTCGATACCGAGCGCGTTGCCGGCTATGAGCTAGCCACCGAGTCCTTCTTTGTGCTGTTCACCATGGGAATCGCAGCCGTGGGCATGTACGGGCTCACCAAGCTGCCGCGCGTGTGGTCCGTCATGCTGGTGGTGGGCATCGCTGTGCTGGGCTGCCAGGTGGCGTGGTACCTCGATGCGCTCGATGGACCGCTGGCCGCGCTGCGCAACCTGCATAAATTCGATCCGCTGGTGCGCATCCCGCTGCTGTTAGGCGTGGCGCGCGCCTGCGCCCATCTTCCACTACCGAGGAGTTTGCGCCCCACCAAGAGGCAGACGGTGGGTGCACTGACGCTGCTGTTGTGCATCGCGGTGGTCTCCCCGGCATGGTCACAGCGCTTGCTGCCGCTGGGCGCCTATAAAGAGGTGCCCTCCTACTGGCACGAGGCCACGGACTTTATCAATACCCATGCCGCCGATACCCGCACGCTTATCTACCCAGAGGCGTCCTTCGCCCGGCAGACCTGGGGGTGGACGCGCGACGAGCCGGCCCAGCCGCTGCTCGATGTCCCTTGGGCCGTGCGCGATGCCATTCCGCTCGTGCCGCCAGAGGCCATCCGCGGGCTCGACGGCGTCATGGCCGCACTCAAGGAAGATCCGGCTACCGGCGTGCGCTCCCTGCAGCGCCTGGGCATCGGCGCGGTCATGGTGCGCCACGATCTCTTCACCGGCGAGGACGAGGCCCTGGCCAGCAAGTTTGGCGGCGAAGTCCATCGCTTCGGCGAAGTCGATGTCATCCTGCTCAACCACGCCGGCATGTCCTTAGGGCCCACGGACCCAGTGCGCGTGGCCGGCGGCGGGGAAGCCTTGGCGCTTCTCGACGCCCACTCCACCCCCACCACCCGCCAGCTCGTCGATCGCGACGCCGATATCGTCACCGATACCCCGACACTCACGGACCGCAACTACGGCACCCTCGATGGCCCCATCTCCGCGCCCATGGCCGCGGACGACCCCAGCCACGTGAATAACCGTCTGCGCGATTATCCCTCCGCTGGGCCGCTTACCCAGGTGGAAACCCACGGCGGTTCGGTAGCGGTCTCCTCCTCGGCCGCCGATGCCACCGCCTTTGGCGGAGCCCAGCCGGAAAAGTCCGCCACGGCCGCCGTGGACGGGGAGAACTCCACCGCCTGGTGGCCCGCGCCGGGCGATGATGCCGGGTGGATTGAACTGCGCGGCGAATTCACCCAGCCGCGCCTCAAGCTCATGGCCACCAGCGCCACCACGGTAACCGTGCGCTCTGGCAGCGCGGCCGTAGACGTGGACTTACAGCCCTTCCGCTCGCAGGAAGTCCGCGTTCCCGGTGGCGATACCGAGTCCATCCGCGTGGAGTTATCCCACCGCACCGGCATCGCGGAGTTAGGGGTGAAAGGCCAGCCGGTCGAGCGTGTGGTGACCGTCCCGGATACCTCCCCTGACGTGCACCAATTCTTCTTCCAGCGCATGCTGCAGGATACCGGCGTGCTCATCCGCGATTTCACGGCGCCGCGCCCCATGCGCGTGACGGTGGATTCCACCAAGCCCGTGCTTATCGACGCCCACCGCTACTCCCCCGGCGAATCCCTCACCCTCAGCCCTGGCACGCACCGCGTGCGCACCACGGGGCCGTGGGTAAGCCTGCGCGAGGAGGGCTGGCAACCAGCGGGCTCCTCCGAGCCCACCGGGTACTCGATTGCAGCCGCTGATGAGGATCGCCTCTTGGTCACCGGTCGCGCCTTCAATAAGGGCCTGCGCGGCTACCTAGGCGAGGAAGAGCTCGCCCCGCGCGAGATCGATGCGGCCACCCAAGCTTTTGTCATTCCGGCCGGCCGCTCCGGTGACTTCCGCATCACCTTTAGCGCCCAACCGGTTTACCGCGCCACCCTCCTCTTCGGCGGTGCGCTGGGGTTACTTGCCCTCGGCCTGTGCATCCTGGCGGCCGCGCGGCGCCCGTCCCAGCCTGCTTGGCGCGCGCCGCGCGGCGGTGCCGCTTCGGCCGTGGTCGCACTCGGCGCGCTGGCCCTCACCGGCTGGCCGGCCGCGGTCGCGGCCATTGCCGCTTGGTTAGTGCTGCGCTGGACCACCATCCCGCGCGCCTACCTCGCGCCCGGTGTCGTGGCGGCGGCCGGGGCGATCCTCGCCCGCGCGCCGTGGACATCAGGATCCTATGCGGGCGATTCGCTCCTGCTTAGCTGCTTGTGTGCCGCGGGCGTGGCCTGTCTTTTCGCCTCCGACCGAGGAGAAGATCCCGGCCGGGACGCTCGATGAGCGTATAGCTCGCGGCCGAGACCACCACGGTGGCCACCACCGTTACAGCCAAAATCACCCAAAAGTCCAGGGGCTTCCCGCTAAACAGCGGCACCCCGGTAAGCGGAAACGCTAGTCCCAGAATGGCCACATGCCATAAGAAGATGGAATAGGACCACGCGCCCAGTGCTTGCATGAGCGGGCTGGTCAGCCAAGACTTATCCCGTGGGGCGAGCGCTACCGGTACCACCACGGCTGCGGCAAAGGCCGCTCCCGCAATGATCCGGCGGGAAAATTCACCTGGCTCTGGATGCACCAGCCCCTGCGGCCCGAACCACTCACGGCTGGCAAGCCACAGCACCACCGCTGCCACGAGCCACCATGCCCAGCGCCGCCGCAACACGCGTTGCACGCGCCGGCTAACACCAGCTTCTTCGCATTCCGCGGCCAGCATTCCCACGGCAAACCACGAAGCATATGCCGGCGGCCAAATCTGCGAATTGACCTGGTCCTTGGCGTAATCGGCCACAAAGGGAACAAAACCCCAGGCCCAACTAATCACAGCGCCCAGCGCGATGACCGCTACCCGCCAGCGCCGCGGCAGCGTTTCAAGAAGCCACACCAACAAAGGCAAGGCAAGGTAGAAAAAGAACTCCACGCATAGCGACCACAGGTGGGTAAGCCCCGGCGCTAGCCCGTCCACCACATAGATCTGGGTAGAGGTGAGGTTGCTCAGCAGTTGGGTGAGGGTGAGCGAGTGGGCGTCGGGAAGCAGGAGCATCACAGCCACCACGCAGGCATAATAGGCTGGCAATAGGCGGGCCACTCGCGAGCGCGCATAGCCGGATAAGGTGTGCAAGCCGCGGCGACGCCACAAGAGGAAGGCACTGAGCGCAAAGAAGACGGCGACGAAATAATCAAAGCGCCCCGCAAACCCCCACCCGGTTCCGGTCTGAAAAGACACGTGGGTGACAATGATTCCAAGGGAAGCGACCGCGCGTAAACCGTCTAGCTCCGGCAGATGCTGGGGTACGCTTTTCACAGATGCCTGCGGCTGCACGCTTGCTCCTAACCCCGGATCGACCTGAAACTGATTGGACATATTACTGCAATGAAACGCTACCTTTGGCCACGCTCGCCACTGGCGTGGGTTGTCATTGCCGCCGTCATTTTTTTGGTGCTGGGCACCGTGGTGCCGCCGCTGTATAATAATCAGACTCGGCCGCTGGCCTTCGACCAAAACATCAACACCGTCACCGCGCCGTCGGCCGGGGTGTGGATGGAAGCGCCCGAGTTCATCGCCGGGGCCAAAGCCTCTGGCGATAGCAAGGACCCGCAGTGCCAAGAAAAGCAGGCACCCATGTGGTGCTATCTGCACCACGACCTGCTCACTATCGAGCGCAATACCACCACCTCTGAGGTGGCAGAAGATGATGCGCTCGCTAACTCCGATTCGCTCTCTCGCCTGCTCGTCGGCAATACTCCCCTTGCCCGAATCACGGAGCATTCCGTGTTGAACCGCGAGTCCACCTACCCAGTCGCTGCGCCAAAGGATAAATGGGACTTTGTCCTACCGGCGCTGGATACCGGCATGGCCCGTACCGACTTCGAGCGCGATGGAATCAACTACTTCTTTCCCTCCGGTACCGAGCAGCGCTCCTATCCGTTTTTCGATCTAGCGACGCAATCCTCCACGGCGGTGGACTTCACTACGATGGAAAGGCTCGACGGTATCCCTACCTATTCTTTCCACCACGATATCCAGCCCATTTCCTTGGCTGATATGCGCAAAAGCATTACCGCCGAGGTCGATACCGGCACCGGCGATAAGCAGCTAGCGGCCGAGGATTTCCGCATCTCCGGGCCAGCGAAGCGGTTCTACGACGCCGAGTCGCGCGAGCTCCTCGGCCTAGATGCCACTGACCGGGTCACGGTGGAGCCCTTCTACACCATCGGCCGCGATATCTCCGTCGAGCCCACCACCGGCACCATGGTGGACCTGCGCGAGAACATCAAAATCTTCTTCGCCGCGGACGAAAAGCAGGCCGGCACCATGGTGGCGAATGATGATACGGAAGACCGCTCCATCTTTGCCGCCGATTTGCGCTGGTCCGATGAGACCCGGGCGGAGCGCCTGAATGAGGTGCGTCCGGTCATTCGCACCATTCGCGCCTTGATGGTGGTCGGCTGGGCCGGCAAGGCCATCGGCGTTGGCCTATTGCTCTGTGCTGCCTATATGTACATGCGCCGCCATCGTGAAGGCTAGGCGTCTTTTACTCCTCGCATGGGGCGTCCTCCTCGTGGCCGCGGTGTGCTGGCCCTTTGCTTTGCCCGGCGAGTTCTTGTGGCGCGATATGGCGTTGCTTGACCATCCGGCGCTTTCGCCTTCTGCCTTTGGCGGCGGCAGTCTGCCTGCCCGCAACGCACCGCAAGACGGTTTCCTCGCTCTCGTGGGCGGCGCGTGGGCGGCACGGGTGCTCATTATTGCCGCCGCCGCGTCCTCCGCGCTCACCGCGGCGCGCTGGGCACGCTCTACAGTCGCCGCGGTGAGCGCGATGGCGGTGGCGGTGGCCAATCCCTTCGTCATCGAGCGTCTCCTGCAGGGCCAGTGGTCGCTTGCGGTGGCTGCGTGGCTGTTGCCGGTCATCGCGTGGGCCGGAAGAAAGCACAGCTGGGTGGCGTGGCTGGCCATGTGGGGAGCATCGCTTACCCCTACGGGTGGTCTCTTTGCCATGGTGACCGCGGCGGTGACCTGCCGCAAGCGGGTAGCCCTCGGCGGCGTGATCTTGTGTTTGCCGTGGGCCATTCCGGGCATGTTCAATCCCGCCGCACCCGGCGATACCGCAGCGGCGGTGGCCGCGTTTGGCCCGCGGGCGGAAGACTACGTCGGCACCGCGGGCGCGCTGCTGCGACTCGGCGGCATATGGAATGCGGAAGCGGCCATCGGGTTCGCTGTGTGCGGTGTCATCGTGGCAGTCATCGCCTTGCTCGGGGCGTGGCGGGTTCCCGCGCGGTTAAGCGTCCTCGCGGCGATGGGGCTTGGCGGGGCGATGTTCTTCTGGCTGGTTCCCGGCGCGCTGGTGTGGTCCATCGATCACGTACCGGGGGCGGCGCTGCTGCGCGATAGCGGGAAACTGACCATGTTGGCGTTGCCGCTCTATGTGGCCTCGCTGGGGGCGCTGCCGAATCTGCCAGCGGCACTGGCAACCGTGGCTGCGACCGTGCAGCTGCTGCCCGTTCCGGGACGCCTCGCAGTGTTCGCGCCGCGGGATACGGGGATAGATGAGCAGTTGGTGCGCGCGATTGACGGCCGAGTGGCCTTCTTCCCAGACCGCGCCAACCTCGTGGAGGTTCCCGGCGGCGTGGCCGTCGACCCCTATTCCAAGGCGGTAGCCATGGTGGAATCGGGAGAATTGAGCGTGGACGGGACCGTGGTGGACCAAGCCTCGCCGCAGTACCGCGCGGCACTGCGCGCGTGGGAAGAGCACGATATGGACCGGTTGGCCGAGATCGGCATTGGCGTAGTCGTGGTGGACGGTGCCATAGCCGCGGAAACGAACGCGCCGCGGCCGCAGGTTCCGTGGGCGCTTACCGCTTTGTGGATGGCGTGTCCGCTACTAGCCCTTGCAGCAATTCCGCGAACTGCTCGCCGGTCTTCTCCCACGAGAAGCTAGCGGCAAAATCCCGCGCGTTGGAGCCGAGGGTGCGGCGCAGTGGGGCGTCGGCAAGCAGCTGCTTGGTGGCCGCGACGAAGTCCTCTTCGCGCTCTACCAGGATGCCGGTCTTGCCGTTAATAACGCTGTCACGCAGGCCAAATGTATAACCTACAGTGGGGACTCCATGTTGGGCCGCCTCCATTACTGCCAAACCCCACCCCTCTTTGCGCGAGGGCATCAGCAGGGCATCGGCACGGGCCAGCAAAGCGTGCTTATAGTCCTCGGTCACCTGGCCGCGGAAGCGCACGCGATCGCTTACCCCATGCTCCTCGGCATAGGCGCGCAGGTTAGCCTCCCACCAGCCGGAGCCGATGACGTCCAGGACCGCGCCCGGGGTCTGCGCCACCGTATCCATGGCATGCTCGATCTGCTTATGTGGCACTAGGCGCGAGAGCGTGACCAGGTGCACCTCGGCCTCTCGTTCCAGGGAAGGAACATGGTCCGGAACCGGGTCCAGGCCATTGGCGATGATGTGCGCGCCCTTAATACCCAGCGCCTCCAAATCCTCGCGGGAGGCCTCAGACACAGTGACATAGGGAGCGCCGCGATACACGCGCGGGGCCACCCGGGACTCAAGGAACCAACCGAGCCGGCCCAAGAGGGGACCCGCCACCGGCCACTGTTCACGGTGGCAATGGTGAGTAAGCAGCACCGTCGGCGCCCCGGACACCAGGCGAGCGAAGAAGGGGATGCCGTTTTGGGTATCGATTACCGCATCCACTCCGCGCAGGTCCCCCAGCCCCAGGCGGCCGGCCAGCATCGCCGCCCAGGCACGCGGATACACGCCAAATTTGGCGCCGCCGCGGCTATAGCGCACGCCGTCGCGCACCTCCCGGCGCGCGGCATTCATGTGCTTGGAGGTGCGAAAGACCACCTCGTGGCCCTGGGCTGCCAGGTACTCGCCCACGCGCTCCAAGTAGCGCTCCGAGCCACCGCCTTGCGGGTGGGTGGAATCGCGCCAGCATAGTAAAAGAATCTTCATCGTGAGGTATTAGCCTAGTGGGTTATGAGACATACCCGTGAGATGGCCACGCTCCGCCGCTCCATTCAGCTGCTATGTTCCTTCCGCTTTGAACAGACGCGCCCGGAGATTTTTTACGGCGGGCTCGCGGAGGATACGGCCGCGCTGGTGGAGAACCTCGGCCGCGACCTGGGCGTGCAGCTTTCTGGGGCACGGGTGCTCGATGTCGGCGGCGGCCCAGGCTATTTTGCGGACGCCTTTGCCCGGCGCGGCGCCCGCTACGTGGGATTGGAGCCGGATGCGGGCGAAATGTCGGCGGCCGGTATCCACTTGAGCAATTCCGTGCGCGGCGATGGCACCAACCTGCCCTTTGCCGATAATTCCTTTGACGTGGTCTATTCCTCTAACGTGGCTGAGCACATCCCCAATCCCTGGGATATGGGCGAGGAGATGCTGCGCGTAACCCGCCCCGGTGGCCTCACCATCCTGAGCTACACGGTGTGGCTTGGCCCCTTTGGCGGCCACGAAACCGGCCTGTGGGAGCACTACATTAGCGGCGAGTTTGCCCGCGACCGCTATACCCGCCGCCACGGCCATCCGCCCAAGAATGTCTTTGGCACCTCGCTTTTCGACGTCCCCTGCTCCGCCGGCCTTGCCTGGGCTAAGAGCACCGGCGCGCTCAAACTCGCCTTCCCCCGCTACCATCCCAGCTGGGCTTGGTGGCTCACCCGTGTACCAGGGGTGCGGGAGTTTGCGGTGTCTAACCTGACGTTGGTGTTACAAATGTAGCCCCCAACAACGCTGACGTCGCTGGGGGCTAGTTAAGCCTGGTTCTTAAGAGGCGTTTTCTACGCGCTCCTTCAGGGCGTGGAACTGGTCCCACACCTCGGACGGCACGCGGGAGCCCAGGAAGTTGAGGTAGCTGGCGTTATCCTGCATATCGCCTTCCCAGTCCTTCGGGTTGACGGCAAGAGCGGCGCGAACGTCCTCGATATCGAAGTCGATGCCCTCGAGGTCGATATCCTCGGCGCGGGCGGTGTGGCCCACGACGGTTTCCTCGGCCTCAACGTTGCCCTCAATGCGGTCAATGATCCACTTGAGCACGCGGGAGTTCTCGCCGAAGCCCGGCCACAGGAAGCGGCCGTCGTCGCCACGGCGGAACCAGTTAACCAGGAAGATAGACGGCATGCGGTCGCCACCCTTTTCACCCATATCGATCCAGTGCTGCAAGTAGTCACCAGCGTTGTAGCCAATGAACGGCAGCATAGCCATCGGATCGTGGCGCAGGGTGCCGACGCTGCCCTCTGCTGCAGCGGTCTGGCCGGAAGCCAGCAGGGCACCGATCATGGTGCCGTGGTTCCAGTCGAAGGCCTGGGTTACCAGCGGAACGGTGGTCTTGCGGCGGCCACCGAAGAGGATGGCGTCGATCTTCACGCCCTGCCAGTCGTCGTACTCCGGAGCGGCGCTCGGGCACTGAGAAATCGGGACGCAGTAACGAGAATTCGGGTGCGCTGCCTTTGTAGAAGATTCCGGAGTCCAGTCTTCGCCGGTCCAGTCAATGAGGTGCTCTGGTGCCTCCTTGGACATTTCCTCCCACCAGACATCGCCGTCATCAGTAAGCGCAACGTTGGTGAAGATGGTGTTGCCCGGCTCCATGGTCTGCATGGCAATCGGGTTGGAACCGTAGTTGGTGCCAGGGGCCACGCCGAAGAAGCCATTTTCCGGGTTAACTGCGTAAAGGCCGTCCTCACGCAGGTGCAGCCAGGCAATATCGTCACCGACGACCTCAGCCTTCCAGCCCGGAATGGTCGGGGTAATCATGGCCAAGTTGGTCTTGCCGCACGCCGAGGGGAAGGCGGCTGCAACGTGGTACTTCTTACCTTCTGGATTGGTGAGCTTCAGGATGAGCATGTGCTCAGCCATCCAGCCTTCTTCCTTTGCCATGACAGAAGCGATGCGCAGCGCGTAGCACTTCTTCGCCAGGATGGCGTTGCCGCCGTATCCGGAGCCGTAGGACCAGATTTCCTTGGTTTCAGGGAACTGGGTGATGTACTTGGTGTCATTGCACGGCCACGCAACATCTTCCTGGCCCGGCTCTAGTGGGGCACCCACGGAGTGCAGGGCGTGGACGAAATCGCCGTCGGTACCAATCTTGTCCAAGGCTTCCGCACCCATACGGGTCATGATGCGCATGGAGAGCACCACATAGGCGGAGTCAGTCAACTGCACGCCCAACTTCGGTTCCGGATCGCTAATCGGACCCATGCAGAAGGGAACCACGTACATGGTGCGGCCCTTCATGGAACCACGGAATGCTTCCGTCATCTCCTCCTTCATCGCAGCAGGCGGTGCCCAATTATTAGTAGGACCAGCGCCATCTTCGTGCTCGGTGCAGATGAAGGTGCGGGATTCCACACGGGCAACGTCGGAAGGGTTGGAGCGAGCCAGGTAGGAATTAGGGCGCTTTTCCTCATTCAGCTTGATAAGCGTGCCCTTTTCCACCAGCTCTGCGGCCAAACGGTCAGCCTCGTCCTGGGAGCCGTCTACAAAGACCACCTGGTCCGGCTGGAAGAGCTCAACGTTCTCGCTGATCCAGCCGATAAGCTTTTCGTTTTTAGTCGGCAGCTCTCCGACGAGCCCTGGGATAGTGGCGGTCATTAGTATTTCTCCTGAGGGTGGGTATGAAAATTGGGGAAATAAATCCCCAACTGTGCCTTTCACCTCAAGATTAACGTGCTTGTCCGAATAATTTGCGCAGATTTTGCCACACCGGTTATATCCACCGCGTTTACCAGAACTTCACCAAGCGCAACCACAGATACTGTGTTAAAAATCGCCTTTTCCCATCCCCCTGTCTGGGGGTCTATTACCCTCCCCAGCGGCAATCAAAACGATCATCTTCCACCCCCAACCGGGACCACTGGTTATACCCGGATTGACCTCGCCACACGTGACCCACGGCGCGGCGTATTGCTTGACAGGGCTAAGCAGGGAAAAATAGGCCGCAATGAATAACACAGATAACTCTCAAAACACCCGCGCTGGAGAAATGCCTCCAGGTCGCCCACCACAGACCGACTTCAATGCCGTATTCAACAACGAGCTCGACTACCCACGCCTAGGCAACGTCACCTTCCGCCGCGGCACGCTGACCGAAAATCAGCATGAGCTTTTTGAAAAGCGCTGGCCAGAACTAGGCCGCACACTGGAAGACGAGGTCATTGACCTCGACGCCTGGTTTGGCCGCAGCGGCGCCAAGACCATCGTGGAAATCGGATCCGGCACGGGTACCTCTACCGCCGCCATGGCGCCGAAAGAAGCCGATACCAATATCATCGCCGTCGAACTCTACAAGCCGGGCTTGGCCAAGCTACTGGGCCAGATCGAGCGCGAGAGCATCGACAATATCCGCATGATTCGCGGCGATGGCATCGAGGTCATGGTGCGCATGTTTGCCCCGGAGTCCCTTGATGGCATCCGCGTCTTCTTCCCGGATCCCTGGCCAAAGGCCCGCCACCACAAGCGCCGAATCATCCAGTCGGGCACACTCAATCTTTTTGCTTCCCGCCTGAAGAAGGGCGGCGTGCTGCACGTTGCTACCGACCATGCCGGATACGCCGAGTGGATCGATGAGCTTGTGGACGTAGAGCCGAGCCTGGATTACAAGGGCTGGCCGTGGCCAGAGTGCCCGCAGTTGGTGGACCGTCAGGTCATCACCAAGTTTGAGGGCAAGGGCCTAGATAAAGAACACGTCATCACGGAGTATCTCTGGGAGAAGAAATAAATGAGCACCTACCTACTTGTCTGGGATGCGCCCAATATGGACATGGGCTTAGGCTCCCTGCTCGGTGGCCGCCCCACCGCCGCACACCGCCCGCGCTTCGACGCCATCGGCCGCTGGCTGGTACACCTTGCCCAGGACGTTGATGCGGAGCCACGCGCCGATGTCTTTACTAATGTCACCCCGGGCGGCGCCGATGTCATCCGCCCATGGGTTGAAGCCATCCGCAACGTGGGCTTCGGCGTTTTTGCCAAGCCCAAGATCCACGAAAATGATGACGTGGATCCGGATATGCTCGACCACATCGAAAGCCTCCGTGAGGATCTAGCCGGCGTGATTGTTGCCTCCGCCGATGGCCAGAATTTCCAGGAGCCTTTGGAAGAGCTCATCGCGGAAGGCCTTCCGGTGACGGTCCTCGGTTTCCATGAGCATGCCGCGTGGGCCGTAGGCCACGCAGATATCAATTTTGTGGACCTGGAAGATATCGAGGGTGTATTCCGGGAGCCGCTACCGCGCGTGAACCTGGATAACCTGCCCGAGGGTGGTGCATGGCTGCAGCCATTCCGTCCCCTGGCTGCGCTGCTTAATAACCGCTAGGAGGCTACCCCGATGTTTGAAAAATGGGGACGTTTTTCCTATGCGCACCGCCGGCTCATCCCCGCCATCATCGTCGTCGCGATCCTTGCGCTCTTCATCGGCTTTGGCTTGCAGCTCGAAGACCGCATGAGCCAAGAGGGCTGGGAGGATCCCAATGCGGCGTCGACAAGCGCGGCCCAGATCGAGCAGGAAGCATTCGGCCGCGATAACTCCGGCGATGTCATCTTGCTCTTCCACTCCCCCGATGAGAACTTCGACGCCGCCAAGCAGCACTTGGCGCAGTTGAAATCGGAGTATCCGGACCAGATTGACTCGGTGACCAGCTACTTCGACACGAAGAACCCGAACCTGGTCAATGCTGATCATTCGCTGGCCTTCGCCGCCATCGGGCTGAAAGGCGATGATGAGCAGACGCTGAAGGATTTCCGGACCATCGAAGGCGCGCTCACGGATACCACCGCACCGGTGGAGATTGCGGGTGCCACCGCGGTTGCTGATGCTCTTGATGAGGGAATGTCCCACGATATCTCCCGCGCCGAAAAGGCCGCCCTGCCGCTGGTAGGCATCCTCCTGCTGGTGGTCTTTGGCTCCGTCGTCGCGGCCTGCATGCCGCTGGTGGTCGGCGGCCTCTCCATCTTGGGCTCTTTGGGCATCTTGTCCATCCTGGCCGGCTTCTCGCAGGTCAATGTCTTTGCCCAGGCCGTCGTCACGCTGCTGGGGCTTGGCCTAGCCATCGATTATGGACTCTTTATGGTCTCGCGCTTCCGCGAAGAGCTGGACAAGGGCCGCTCCACGGAGGAGGCGGTGGCCACCACCACCGCGACAGCCGGTCAAACTGTGGTTTTCTCCGCGGCCATGGTCGCCGTTGCGCTTTCCGGCCTCTTCCTCTTCCCCCAGGCCTTCCTGAAATCCGTGGCCTATGGGTCCATTTCTGCGGTCGGCTTGGCCGCGCTCCTTTCGGTCACCGTGCTGCCGTCCATTTTTGGCATGCTCGGCTCCAAGATCGATACCTGGTCCGTACGCCGTACCTCGCGGACGGCTCGCACTATTCAGGACACCTGGTGGTATAAGCTTCCGCGCTGGGCCATGCGCCATGCCCGCGGGCTGACCATCGCCGTATGCGGCCTGCTCATCGCGCTTACCCTGCCCGTCATGAGCATCACCTTCGGTGGCATCAACGAGTCCTACCTGCCGCCCGACCAAGACACCCGCGTGGCACAGGATAAATTCAACGAGGAGTTCCCAGCCTTCCGCACGGAGCCGGTCAAGCTCGTGGTGGAAAATGCCTCGAACCAGCAGCTTGTCGACGTCGTCATGCAGGTCCGCGGCCTCGACGGCCTCACCGAGCCCATGGCGCCGACGACTGCCACCAAGGACGGCACTACCGTCCTTTCCGCCGGCATTGAAGACCGCGATGATTACGCGAAGATTGTGCACGAACTGGAAAAGGTCAAGGCCCCTGAGGGTGTGAACCTCTACGTGGGCGGTACTCCCGCCATGGAGGTGGAGTCCCTCGATGCACTCTTCCACACGCTGCCGTGGATGGCGCTCTACGTGGTGCTGGCTACATTCCTGCTCATGGCCCTTGTTTTTGGCTCCTTTGTACTGCCGCTCAAGGCCATTGTGATGACGTTGCTGACCTTGGGCGCAACGCTGGGCATCCTGACGTTAATGTTCGTTGCCGGCCTGGGCTCGGACATCCTCAACTTCACGCCCGGCCCGCTCATGAGCCCGATTTTGGTGCTCATCATCGCCATTGTCTACGGCCTGTCCACCGATTACGAGGTCTTTTTGGTCTCCCGCATGGTGGAGGCCCGCCGACGCGGTGCTTCCACCGACGAGTCTATTGCGGCCGGCACCGCGCATACCGGCGGCATTATTACCGCAGCGGCGCTCATCATGATCGTGGTCTCCGGCGCTTTCGGCTTCTCCGATATCGTGATGATGAAATACATTGCCTACGGCATGATTTTTGCCCTGCTTATCGACGCCACCATTGTCCGCATGCTCCTCGTTCCGGCCGTCATGCACTTGCTGCGCGAGGATAACTGGTGGGCCCCTAGCTGGCTGCGCCACGCCACCACCACTTTGACTGGCGGTGCGACGCACCGCGGCAAGACTGTTCCCTTCACTGAACTCAAAAAACGCCTCGAAGGGGGTAAGTAAGTGAAGAATTGGCTGCGCCTCATCGCCTCGCTCATCGTCCTGCTGGTCTTGGTTTATGTCTTCCGCGATGAGCTGGACTTCCTGCGCGAAGGCTTCTCGCGGCTGTCCCACTCCGATCCCGCTGCGATAGTACTCGTAGTCATCGCCTCCATCGTGGCGGTACTCGCCATGGGCGAGGTCATGCGCTTGCTCATTCGAGCCGGCGGCATCAAGGTGCCGGCCGCAGAAACCGCAGCACTGACGTTGGCCGCTAATGCCTGGTCCACCACTCTTCCGGCTGGCCCGGCCTTTTCCGCCATCCTCACCTTCTACGTGCAGCGCACATGGGGCGCGTCCGTCATGCTGTGTGGCTGGTTCTTCGTGCTGTCCTCTGCAATTTCCACGATGTGGCTCGTGCTCATTGGCTTGGGCGGCGTGCTCTTTCTGAACGCGGATATGGCGCTCTGGTCCCTCATCGGCACCTTGGTGCTCATGCTGGCGCTTTCTGGCGGCCTCTTCTGGCTGACCAATCACCCGGATAAAATCATTCGCTGGCTCAACCGCCAGAAGCTCATTAAAGGCTCCAAGCGCGAGGCCCTCGTAGACCAGGTCAAGAATCTGGAAGAGGTACACCTCACCCGCCGCCAATTCGCCTGGGTATCTTTTTACTCCCTGGCCAACCGCCTGATCGATATGGTCTCGCTATGGGGCTGTGTGTGGGCCGTTACCGGCCACCTGCCAGCGCTGCACGCGGGCGAGGACACCACGACGATGGCCGGCGTGGCGCTGGCCTATCTCACCGCTAAGCTTGCCGGTTCCGCTCAGGTCACGCCGGCCGGCCTCGGTACGGTGGAAGCCGCGATCATCGCCACTCTTGTGGCCACGGGTATGACCGCGGTGGACGCTACCGGCGCGGCCATCATCTACCGCCTTATCTCCTTTGCCTTGATCACCATCATTGGCTGGCTAATCTACTTCTGGCACTATGCCCGCAAGGGCATTACCTACGCCGCCTTGAACCGAAAGGAAAACGCATGAGAATCGCTCCCATTATCGATATCATCGCTCTGATGCTCTTCGCCGTGGCTGCCCGCCTCGCCCACGGCGGATTGAGCTTTTCCACCTGGGTAGATGCCTTTTGGCCCTGGGCCGTAGGCGCGCTTATCGGCTGGGTCATCATCCTGGCTACCAAAGCGCAAGGCAAGTGGAAGGAGGGCGGCATCGTCTGGCTGAGCACCGTCGTAGGCGGCATGGCCCTGTGGATGCTCGTCAACGGCCGCCTGCCGCACTGGAGCTTCCTTATCGTAGCGACGGTGATGTCCGCACTATTTTTCTTTGGCTGGCGGCTTTTCGCCCGCAAATAAAAATAAGGAGGGTTTAACCCTCCTTATTTTTTTGCTCCACTTACTTGGAGATTACCGGTACGCCTGCCTGATTGAGAATATCAACGATGAAACCGATAAGTTCGCTGACGATATCCACAGCGCTAGACAAAATCATAAATAACTCCTTCACTAGGATTAGCTCTTTATATGCTATCCAAGCACAAGGCATTACATCGGCGCAATAGTGTGCTTCTTCGGCAGATCGCTTTCCTGCTTGGTGGCCAGTTGGCGCAGTGCCTGACGGAGCGCCAAGCGCGACTGATTCGGCTGAATCATCGCGTCTAGATAGCCGCGCTCGGCCGCAACATACGGAGCCGTCATGGTCTCATCGTAGAAGTCCATGAACATCTTCTTGGTCATCTCTCGCTGTTCCGGGGTCTCGGCTGCTTCTAGCTGCTTACCTGCAATCATCACCACGGCAGCGGCCGCACCCATCACGGCGATCTGCGCGGTCGGCCACGCCAGGTTGATATCACCGGTCAGGTTCTTCGAGCCCATCACCGCATAGGCACCGCCGTAGGCTTTGCGCACGATGAGCGAGACCTTTGGCACGGTGGCTTCCACCACGGCGAAGGCAAACTTGGCGCCGCGGTGGATAAGTCCCACCTTTTCCTGTTCCACGCCCGGCAGGTAGCCCGGGGTATCCACCACAAAGACCAGCGGAATATTGTAAGCATCGCAGATGCGGATGAAGCGCGCGCCCTTATCGGCGGCGTCGGCATCAATGCAGCCCGCAAGGTGCATGGGGTTATTGGCCACAAAGCCAACGGTCTTGCCATCGATGCGACCGAAAGCGGTGATCATATTGGGCGCGAAGTTCTCCTGAATCTCAATGAGATCCTCGTCATCGCCCAACTGAGTCAACAAGTCCATCATGTCGTAGCCAGCATTGGTGTCATCCGGCATGAAGGCATTGAGCTCTTCGTCTTCGGCCACTTCGGCGTCGGCAGGCGCAGCGAACTCCGGCGCCTCATCAAAACAGGTCAGCGGCAGGTGATCGAGGAGATCGCGGACCATATCAAAGGCGTCGTCCTCGGAAGGGACGACCGCCGAGACGTTACCGTTGAGCTCCTGCTGGCGAGCACCTCCCAGCTCGGCGGAGGTGATGTCCTCACCGGTAACCTCACGGATGACGTTCGGGCCGGTGACATACATTTCTGCTTCCTCATCCACGGCAATGACAAAGTCCGTGGTCACAGGAGCATAGACGGCGCCACCGGCGGACTTGCCCATCATGATGGAAATCTGCGGGCTGCGGCCGGACAGCGGGAGCTGGCGGCGGGCAATCTCGGAATACATGGCCAGCGAGGTGACTGCATCCTGAATGCGGGCGCCGCCCGAATCCTGAATACCGATGACCGGGCAACCAATCTTGATGGCCATGTCCATGACCTCGGTGACCTTCTTGCCAAAGGTCACGCCGACTGAGCCGCCGTAGACGGTTTTATCGTGGGCGTAGATACACACTGGGCGGCCGGAAATGCGGCCATAACCGGTGACCACGCCATCGGAATAGATGGCGTCAGGGTCACCTGGGGTCTTGCCCAAGGAGCCGGTTTCGACGAAGGAACCCTCATCCAGCAATTCATCGATGCGTTGACGAGGCGTGGTGCGCCCAGCCTCGTCGCGGCGCTTGCGGGAGCGCTCACTGCCTGGGTCCTGCGCCTTGTCCAGACGCTCGCGCAGGTCAGCGAGTTTCTCAGTGGTTGTCTGCTTGGCCGCCACGTATCTTCTCCTCGATCCATTCGTCCATATGCTTGCCCACGATGCCGATGGCCGGCTCGTCGGGCACTGCAAGGTGATCACCTTGCAGCTGCACAATTTCTAGATCCTTAACGATAACTCCCCAACCGCCGTCGGGGTCAATCTCAGCGTAGCGCGGCTCCAGCTCAATCGCACCGTCGTGCATACGCTCGGAACGGAAAAGCAGAACCGGCACGGTGACATCGGCCCAGCGATGGAAGTCGATCTTGGCCAGAATCTGGTTATCCACGAAGGAAGCACGCTGGTGCTCCAGTACGCCGGCGGCAAGGCCGTGCTCAGAGGCGTCGGTAGTAGCGAGGAACTCCGCCAGCATGGTCATGAGCGCATCCTCGCCCATGGTCTCTAGCATCTCGTACGGCGGCTCGAAGTCCAGGCCGTAGGTCGTCTTAGCAAAGGCCGCGTAGCGCTCCCACCGGGCACGGGTTTCTTCCGGGGTATCCGGCGCTGGGTTCGACGGCTGGGTGGTATCCAGCAGCGCGATGAACGCCACATCCACCGAGTCTTGGCCGCGCTGGGTGCGCTGATGCAGCTGATAGGCCACCTCGTAGGCCAGCGCGCCACCGAAGGACCATCCGCCGAGCACGACCTTGCGGCCGCGAGCGTAGTGCAGGATGTCCTCGATATAAGCCTCAGCGCGCTCCTCCAGCGAGCCCTCAATGCGCTCTACGCCGTAGACTGCCACGTCCTCGGGCAGGCGGCGGGTCAGCGGCTGGTAGACCACAGTGGTGCCGCCAGCTGGGTGGAACATGAATACGGCAGGACCATCAGCCTCGCGCAGGACGCGGATATTGCCTTCTACCTCGGTCTCCAGTCCTTCCCGGACGAGGTCGGCCAAAGTCTCTAGCGCCTCAGCCTCGTGGACCTGCTGGGCGGTGACCTCGATGCCGGCACGCTCGGTGAGGCGCTCGGCGATCTGGGTCGCTACCTCATCGCTTACCTC
This sequence comes from Corynebacterium sp. c3Ub_189, assembly GCF_039907195.1. NCBI lineage: Bacteria > Bacillati > Actinomycetota > Actinomycetes > Mycobacteriales > Corynebacteriaceae > Corynebacterium > Corynebacterium sp. c3Ub_189. The sequence continues at coordinate 84,528 of NZ_JASBOF010000004.1, forward strand.
AGGCAGCGCCGAGGTAACGCCCGCAGCTGCCTTACCGGTAAAGGTAGCCCACGTGCCAAAGACCATGCGCTCCGAGGCATCGCGCGGGGCAACGCCGACGCCCTGGCCGGGTTCGTCTTCTTCTGGTGCAGGAGTATCCGCAGAAGCAATGTCGCTGGTATCCACGCTGCCGCCGGCTACGGCCTCTTCCACCATGGCAATGACGTCGGCCAAAGAGGCATCACGTAGCGCCTGCACCTGCAGCGGCGGAATCTGGAAGTCATTTTCCACGCGGTTCTTAATGCGCATGCCCATCAGGGAATCCAAGCCCAAGTCAATGAGCGGCAACTCGCGCGGCAAGTCAGAGACGTCGTAGCCCATGGATTCCGACACGATGAGCGCGAGGCGGTCTTCCACGGTTTCCTCCGCAGGATCCCAGCGTACGGCATCAACTTCTGCGGTTGCTGCAGGCTCGCTTTCAGGCACATCGGCCACGCCCGGGATGGGCGCCGCGCCCAAGTCCAAGGCGGAGGCAAAGCCTTCCGCCAAAAGCTCGGTCTGCGCACCCCGGACAGCGTAGACGGCCACGGACATGCCACCGATGGACTGGCTTACCACCGTGGTGACCTCACCGCGCGGTGGCAGATCGGCATGCTCCTCGGTGGCGATGATGCGCGCCCCAGGCTTGACGGCCTCAGCCGCGGCCTCCACGATGGCCAGCGCGGATGGTGCCTGGTCCGCATTGGTAGAGAAGGCCACCTTTCCCTCTGGCAGGTTGACGCGTGCGCCCGGCAGGCCGGATACGCCGGCCGACGGACGCGCGTTGGTCCAGAAGCGCTGGCGGTTGAACTGGGTATAGGGCGCCTCCACGCGCGCACCAGAGCCAAAGACCGCGCCAAAATCTACCGGCATGCCGGCGACATAGAGTTTGCTGAGCAGATCCAGCAAGGACTCGGTGGGATCTACCTTGCGCTTCAACGCATATAGCAGCTGTGCATCGGCCTTGCCCACGGCGAAGGCGGTGGACATGAGGCCCATCAGCGCTACCGGGTTCGGTGAAATTTCTACCAGCTGGGTGTGGCCGGCGTTGAAGGCCGCCTCGGTGGCATCCTGCAGGTAGACCGAGTGGCGGGTCATGCGCAGCCAGTAATCCTCATCGTGCACGGTGGTACCAGGACGATAAACCTCGCCCTTATCTACGGAGGAAAACAGCGGGGTGTGCAGCGGCTTGGCTTCCATGCCGGCGATGGCTGCATGCAGCTCGCCCAGGATGGGGTCCACGGCCGAGGTGTGCCCGGCGGCCTTCACGTTGAGCGCACGGGCGAACTTGCCCTCACCGTCGAGCTTTTCCACCAGGTCCAGCACCTCTTGGCGAGGGCCGCCCACGGTGGTCATACCGGGTCCGGTATACACGGCGGGTTCGATATTGCCGTCGAGCGCGGCAATATCCTCGGCCGAGAGCTCTACGACGGCCATGGCTCCTTGCTCGGCATCGCTTAGCGACGCCTCACCCTCACCCATCAACCGCGCGCGGTGGCAGGCAATAACCATGGCGTCCTCTGCGGAGATGCCGCCTGCGGCATAGGCCGCGGCAATCTCGCCCATGGACATGCCCATCACGCCGGCCGGGCGCACGCCAAAGGAAGCGAACAGGTCCGTCAATGCAATCTGAATGGCGGTAATGGCCACCTGGGCGGTCTCGGTGTCATAGGTTTGGGCATCGTCGTTGACGATATCCAGGATGGACCAGCCGGACTCAAAGTCCACGATGGCATCCAGCTCTTCCAAGCGGGCCTTGAACTGCGGCGAGATCGCAATCATGTCCTTAGCCATCTTGCGGTGCTGGGATCCGAAACCGGAGTAAACAAATACCGGGCCCGGAACCTGCGGGGAATCCGCAGCGGCGATGCCAACGGAAACCTTGCCCTCAGCCACCTGGCGCAGGCGCTTGACTGCTTCCTCGGTGGAGCTAGCCATCACGACGGCGCGGGAACGGGAGTGGTTGCGGCGGGCGACGGTGCGGGCGACGTCGACAAGCGCGGGCTTTTCCGCTTCAATGAAGTCTGCCAACAGGGCCGCAGCGCGCGCCCGGCGCGAAGGCAAGAGGCCAGAGACCGGCAATGCCACCGTTTCGGTGGAAAGCTGGGGCTCGCGCTCGGCCGGGGTGCCGCGGTAATCGGTGAGCACAACGTGTGCATTGGTGCCGCCGAAACCAAAGCCGGATACGCCAGCGACCTTGTGGCCGGAGTACTCGGGCCACTCGCGTGGATCCTCGACTACCTCGAGATGCTCGGCCTCGAAATCGATATAGCGGTTCGGCGCCGAGTAATTGATATTGGCCGGAATCACGTCATTGCGCATGGCCTGGATGACCTTAATGAGGCCTACCACACCCGCGGCGGATTCGGAGTGACCGATATTGGTCTTGGCCGAGCCGAGCAAAATAGGAGTATCGACCCCACGCCCCGCGCCGAGCACGCGGCCTAGGGCGGAGGCCTCGATCGGATCGCCCAGAATGGTGCCGGTGCCGTGGGCCTCGATATAGTCCACGTCCTGTGGATTTACGCCCGCATCAGCATAGGCGCGGCGCAGCACATCCTCCTGTGCCTCCGGGTTCGGGGCGGTCAGGCCATTGGAGTGGCCATCGGAGTTGACGGCCGAGCCCTTGATGACGGCGAGGATATCGTCGCCGTCCGCTTCCGCGTCCTCCAAGCGCTTGAGCACGAGGACGCCGGCGGCGTCGGCACGCACGATGCCATCGGCGTCATCCGAAAAGGCGTGAATGGCGCTCGTTGGAGAGGTAACGCCCAACTCCGAGAACGCCGTGGACGCATGCGGGGCGGCCAGAATATTCACGCCGCCGGCCAGCGCCACGTCCGCGCTTCCCGTGCGCAGATCCTTCATCGCCTGGTTCACCGCCACGAGAGAGGAGGAGCAAGCCGTATCCACGTTGATGGAAGGGCCGCGGAAATCCAAGGCATAGGAAATACGGTTGGCCACCACAGCAGAAGAAATGCCAGTTAGCGCATACGGGTGCATCTCGGCGGAATCCGCGCCGATGAGCATGCCGTAGTCATTATTGGTCGATCCCATATACACGCCGGTCTGCGTGCCACGCAGCTCATTGGCGGGAATACCGGCGTTTTCTAGCGCTTCCCACACCAGCTCCAATAGGATGCGCTGCTGGGGATCCATATTGGCGGCCTCAAGTGGGGACAGGCCAAAAAATTCCGCGTCAAAGGAGGCGATGTCTTCAAGGTAACCGCCATCGGTATTCTGCTGAGCGATCTTCTCACTCATGACCGGATCGGCGGAGTACTCGGACCACCGGCCCACTGGCAACGGGCCGGTGCCTGCGCGGGATTCCGCCAACATAGACCAGAACTCTTGGGCATTCTTGGCGCCCGGGAAGCGGCCGGAAAGACCAATGACCGCAACGTCGGATCCCTGCGCGATCCGCGGGGCGTGCTCTTCTGGTTGGGGCGCCGCCGGTGCGTTCAGCAGGCGGTCCGCCAGCAGCTCGATGGTGGGATACTCATATGCCACGGTGGCATCGAGGCGGGTGCCCAGAAGGTTTTCCAGCTCGCCGGATAGCACTACAGCATCCCGCGAGGAGAGGCCATAATTTTCCAAAGGCTTGGAATCTAGGATCTCTTCGGCGGAAACACCGGTGGCCTGGGCGACCCAGTCACGCAGCCATGCTCGCAGTTGCTCGATGGTCATAAAAAGGTCTTTCGTTACGGAAAAATACTAAATGGCGTAGGGGTATATCGCTATATTTTGTCACTTTGTTAGCGATATATCAGAATCCCACATAATTCTTCTTGGCTACGCGGCGCGCAATCTTGCCGGAGGACGTGCGGTTGATTTCGCCAGGCGCCTTCCACACGATGTCATCCGGAGTGATGCCATGGTGGGCAGTGACCGCGGTGCGAATGGCCTCGGTTGCCTCGGCATCGCCGGACGGCTGCGCATCATCGGCTCGCTCCACCAGCAGGACGAGGGACTCAGAGTCATTGCCTTCCACGGAGAAGGCAGCAACGGAATCCGGGCGAACCTGCGCGGAAGCGGCTTGCACCGTGCCCTCAATATCCTGCGGATAATGGTTGCGTCCAGCAATGACGATGAGATCCTTCAGGCGGCCGGTGATATACAGTTCCCCATCCACGATGGCCGCCAAGTCTCCGGTGGCCATCCAGTAATCGTCTTCCGGCAGGCCATCCTGTTGACGCTCACCCAGGGTATTGCGGAAGGTCGCAGCGGTTTCCTCTGGGCGGTTGAGGTAGCCGGTGGCCATGTTGGGACCGTGGACCCAGATTTCTCCGATAACGCCGTCCTTTACCTCGGCGCGAGTTTCCGGATCCACAATGGCGAGGTGCTGGTGCGGAACGCACTGTCCATTGGAGGCATAAGCAACGGTGTCATCGGATTTCTCCTCGATGACTGCACGACCTGCGGCTAGCTCCGCGCGGTTAAAGTGCGAGATGACCGGGCGCTTGTCAGTTTGCGGGGTAGACACAATAAGCGCCGCTTCTGCCAGACCATAGGACGGGCGCAGTACGGAACGGTCCACGCTGAAGGCATCGAGGAAGGAGTCCACGGCCGATTCGGTCACCGGCTCGGAACCGATAATGATGCCGCCCACGTGCGAGAAATCTGCATCCTTGGCATGGCGAGCGGCGAGTTCCAAGGCAAAGTTCGGGATGGCGGCATAGGTGGCCTGCTTGCCCGCGGTGAGGCGCCGGACCCAGCGATCCGGGTGCTGGATGAAATCGCGCGGGGTCATCATCTCGAAGTCGAGGCCCAAAATGGTGACGAATACGGCAAGGATGATACCCATATCGTGGTGCATCGGCAGCCAAGAAACGATGCGGGCAGGCATCTGCAGCTGCAGTGCCTGGAAGATCTGCGCCACGTTGGTAATAATCGCGCGATTGGTGAGCTCCACGCCGGCCGGGGTGCGGGTGGAACCGGAAGTGTACTGCAGGAAAGCAGTATCTTCTGCGGTTCCCTCCACAGGAGTCCAGGAGGAAGCCAAAGAATCAGGAAGGGCGTCGAGGGAAATGATGCGCGGGCGCTCGCGTTGAGCGGAAAAGTACGTGCGCACTGCCGCCGCCGATACGCGGTTAGTCACCACGATGGACGGTTCGCAGTCACCAAATACGGCCTTGAGGTGGTCCGAGTGCCCCGGTTCGTTGGGGTCATATAGCGGAATCGGCACCATGCCCGCATATAGAGCGCCCAAGAAGCCGAAGACGTATTCTGGTGAATTACCAGCCAAGATAGCCACGCGGGTACCAGGCTCTGCCACCTGCTGCAGGCGCGCCGCCACCACCTTGATGCGGTTATTGACCTGTGCGCGGGTGAGCTCCCGGCAGGTTTCTTCCTCACCGTAGATCCACTGGCGCATCACCACGCGGTCTGGGTCGGTCTCCGCTTGGAAGAGCTTCTCTGCCAACTGGGCCAAGGTGAACTCGGGCGCTAAGAACTGCCCCATCTGCGCTTTTAGATCCATCGATTCTCCTTAGGTAAATGGTTTCGGTAATAAAACTATCGGAGTTGGGGGAATGGTTGTTACGCGGCGTCGATAAGCTGGCGGGCCCAGCCCACGACCCACTGGTTGGCAGTCGTGCCATCGATAACGCCACTATTAGAGGCGTACTGCGCATGCACGCCATTCGCGGCAATCAAACCCTGCGCGCGCTCTAGCGCATTAGTCACGTTTGGCGGGGCATCACACACCGAATCATTGGGCGCACAAATCTGGAAAGTGCGATCCGCGAGGCTACCGAACCCATTCTGGCGCGCACCACGCATGGAAGCCCCCGGCACGATGGGCTGAACCAATCCGGATACCGGCTGAAGGGCAATTTCAGCACCCACGCCGCCCACCTTGCGGCCTGGGTTTTGCCCGACGCCATTTTGGCGGCGGCCGTCAGCGATAAGGGCCACGCCTGCGATGTTTTCCGCCGGGACCACGCCCTGGCCGCCACCAATCTCATCGGCAACGTCGCCAGCAATCACGGCACCCTGAGAAAAGCCGCTCACAATGAACTTGGTAGCTGGGCAGCTTTGGTGAACGCTACGCAGCTCGTCATTCATCTTGGCGGTTCCCTCATTGCGGGAATCGTCGTAACTCATCTCATGTTGCGCATTAATGTTTTTAAATTGCGCGGTATAGGGAAGGGTCCAGACCTTCACGTCGTCCCCGTAGGCCTCCTGCAGCGGCTTCGTAATAGACAACATGAACGAGCGCGGGTTCGCAGAAGGATTAATGGGGTCGTCGTCAGCCGCGGACTCCCAGGTACCCGGGGCAGAAATGAACTCCACACGGGGGCACCACTCGGGCTGCTGCGGTTGCGGCGGCGCAGCCTGCTCCGTGGTGTGCGGAGCAGGGGAATCAGTGCCTTGGTTGAGGTAACGCGACGCGCCCACGCCGATGACAGCTAAAACGACGAGGGCCGCGACAACGGTAATAGTTTTTCGCATGGATTAGTTGTACCAGGTAAACCTAGCAAATCCCTGAACGTGCGGAATCCTTGATGAGCTGGGAAAGCTCCTCAAAACTCTGCGTGGCGCGCTGCTGCTCGATGAGCTGGCCAGCAACCGCAGAAATGGTGACCTCATTCTCGTCACAAGCCGCTTTGCCGGCTCCAAGGAGCTGATCCTCTACGCCATCGACGTTAACGCCGGCGTCCTTGAGCTTGTCCAAGTACTTGGCGTCCTGTTCCGGCACCTCAGCGGACGGGATTTCAGAGATCTCACGTGCACCGCGGTCTTCTTGCGACTTAGAGGTGGCACTCTCCGAAGAAGAGGAAGGGGCCTCGGACTCCCGCTCGAGGGGCGCGACCTCGGTTTCTTGCGGCGGTTCGCTATCCACCGTGGCGGAATCGCAGCCCGCAAGACCCAAGCACAGCGCCGCGCCCACAACTACTAGCTTGCGCATTGCTACTTCTTCTCGGTCCGAACCTGGCCGAGGACCTCACTGATCTTGCCGTGCTGGAATTCCTGGCTCAGGCCGCCAGCGGCAATCTCGGAATAGTCAGAAGTAGGCCAACCGAACTCGCCCTGCTCCCAGCCAGCCTGGCCCCAGCGGTCCATGATCTTGCTCTTCAGAATGTAGTGCGCACCAGTCTTCGGGGACCAGTAGATGCTGCCCTTCTCAAAGGTTTGGAAGAAGCCGCCGTTGACGGCGTTCTCACCGGACGTCGGGAAGCCAAGCGCAGATTCAGCGCCGCCCATGTCCTTGTACTTGGCGCCGATAGCACCGTGGACTACCTGGTTGGAGCCATCCGGATTACGGGTCAGGATGCCATCCTGGAATTCCTGCATGTAGCCCTCGCCGACCTTCTTAACCGAGCCGGTCGGGTACTTCAGGTCGCCCTTTTCGTAGCCGTTCTTGCCCCAGGCCTGGAACATATCACCGGTAATCTCCCAAGCACCGGTCTCCGGGGACCAGTAGATGGAGCCGTGCTCGAAGTGCACGAAGCGACCCTTGCCGTCCGGGGTCTTAGACTCACCGGTCTTAGGGAAGCCCAGCCAGGAGGTGGGTCCGCCGATTTCGGCGTAGCGAGCGCCAATGCGGCCGAAGAGGGCGTGCGCACCGGTATCCGGGGACCAGTAAGCGGTACCAGACTCGAAGTCCTGGGCCTTGCCCTTCTTGGCGACGTCGTACTCGTTATTCAAGCAAGAGCCAATGACGCCGCTCTTGGTTTCCTTGGCGATGGCACCAATGGCCTCACAGTCCGCACCGCGATCAGCCTTGTCCATCTCGAGGGCATCTGCGATGTAGGGCCATGCCTGCTGCATCTCAAACTGCCAGTATTCCCAGCTGTGCACGCCGGATGGGCGGAACTTAATCACTGGGTTAATCTTGGCGCGCTTTGCGTAGTCCACATAGGTTTGGGTGGACATGCGGGAAATGACCTCCAAGCCCATGCCGGCGAGGTTTGCTTGACCCTTGGCTACGGAGTTGGCGTTGCCAAAATCGTCCTTGCCCGAACCTGCAGAGACATAGACCTTCATGTCCTTCAGGTTTTCAATGCCCAGCTTCGGATCGTGGTCGATCCAGTTTTGGGAACCTGGCTCGCCCCACATCTTGCGGGAATCATAACCGCCGGCATCGCGCTGCGCAGCCATAATGGCTTCCGGCATGCCGCGCGTAGTGGTGTCCAAGTAGCCGGAGAAGGAGCCCACGAAGTTGAACAGGTGTGGGTTACGCTCAGCCAAGTTCATCGCAGCGGTGCCGCCCATGGACAGGCCGGTGACCGCACGCTTGTGGTTCGAGCGGTACTCATTGTCCAAAATAGGGATCAATTCCTTGGTCAGGAAGGTCTCCCACATGTAGCGCTTACCGCGGTCTGCCTGCTCCCAGTCCGAGTAGAAGGAAGATTCGCCGCCTACCGGCATAACTAGGTTGACGTTACGGTCAGCGTACTGGTTCAGAATATTGGTCTCGATGGTCCAGCCGGACTCATCGTCACGGGCACGCAGGCCGTCGAGTGCCCATACCTCTGGGAACTTCTTCTCCGGGTGGGAGTACCAGTCACGAGCCAGCTGGATCTGCACCTTTTGCTCTTTATCCGGCATCGCCGCGGACTTGATGTAGACCATCAGGTGGCGGTTGGTCAGGTACTCCACACGGTTGATCTTCACGCCCTCCGGCAGACCCTTAACATCCGGGTATTCGGTGTTCAGCGGGGTGCGGGCGGGCGGTTCCTTCGGTGCGAAGTGATCGGACAGGCTGGAATCGCCGCCGATGGCGGAAGAGAGATCGCCTACGGAAGATTGTGCGGTGGCGTTTGGCAGCAGAGCCAAACCCACGGCAATAGCGGTAGGTACTGCGGCCACTGCAAGGCCCTTGCGAGCTTTGCTCGGGGAAGTGCTTTTGCGCATAGGTAAACGTCCTTGAAGATTTGCCGCGGTACCTTTCCGAGGGTTCCCCTCCCCCCGGACCGATGCCTGCGGCGTGAGCTGTCTATCGTGTGCTCAAGTTTAAGTTGAACTTGAGACTTACGCTAGACTGACACGCCGCTACATTGCCGGGGAGTTGCCCGGGTTATCCTGTCCGCTCACGCGGTACAGGTGCTCGTTGACAAACTCGCCGACACCCCAGCGTGCCAGCTCGCGGCCGTAGCCGGAGCGGTTCACGCCACCGAATGGCAGGCCTGCTGCGGTTACCGACGCCTCGTTAACAAACGTCATGCCATCGTTGAGCTGGTTTGCCACCTCGAATGCGGCATCCAGATCGGTGCCCCACACGGAGCTGGACAGACCATACTCCGAGTTATTGGCAATCTCGATAGCCTCTTCAACATCCTTGGCCTTGTAGACAATAGCCACAGGGCCGAAGATCTCGTTGCAGCCTACGTCGGTGGATGGGTCGACGTCGGTAAGCAGCGCAGGCTCCATGTAGGCGCCCTCGCGGTCAATCTTCTTGCCGCCTACGCGAATCTTGGCGTCGCCGTTGGCCGCGGCCTTTTCCAGGCGCTCCACGATCTCATCGCGAGCATCAATGGAGGACAGCGGGCCAATGTCGGCATTCTCGTCGTCATAAGTGCCGACCTTCATGTCCCCAATCTTCTTTTCCAGGTACTCCACGGTGCGGTCGTAGAAGTCCTCCAGAACGATGAGGCGCTTTGGCGCGTTGCAGGCCTGGCCGGTGTTGTACATGCGGATCAGGCTGTACTGATCCAGTACCCACTCCAGGTTCTCATCATCAATAACCAGGAACGGATCGTTGCCGCCCAGCTCCAGCACGGACTTCTTGTAATTTTCACCGGCGGTCTTGGCCACGGCAGAGCCTGCAGCCTCCGAACCGGTCAGCGAAACACCCTTGATGCGCTTATCCGCTACAAAGGCATCCATCTGGGAACCGGAAGCGTAGATGTTGATGTACGCGTCCTTCGGTAGACCAGCCTCTTCCAGGATGTCCTGGCACGCCTGGGAAGACAGCGGGCAGATGGAAGCGTGCTTGAGCACAATAGTGTTACCCAACAGCAGATTAGGCGCCGCGAAGCGGGCTACCTGGTAGTACGGGAAGTTCCACGGCATGATGCCCAGCAGTGGACCGATCGGCTCCTTGCGCACTACGGTCTTGTCGGCATTCTGTGCCGGCAGGTACTCGTCGGCAAGCAGCTCGTGCGCGTGCTCGGAGTAATAGCGGTAAATATCGGCAACAATCTGTACCTCAGCCTTGGCCCAACGGGTCAGCTTGCCCATCTCGCGGCCGATATGATCGGCCAATTCATCAATGCGCTCTTCATAAAGATCAGCCGCGCGGGACAAAACCGCAGCACGCTCCTCGATGCGAGTGGTCCGCCATGCATCGTAGGCCGCAGTGGAGCGGTCTAGGATGTCATCACGCTGCGAATCATCGATACGTTCAAACTGGTCTTCACTCTTGCCTGTGTTTGGATTCTCAATAGCAAACATGCGCCCCTGTATAGTCCCAACTCACAAGCCTTGCAAAGATCCCCTCCTAAGCTTGAGGAATCGCTCCCACGTCAGCTTCCAATGAATATTCCGGGGCGCCAGAGGACCTGCCGCTCGGTCCACCTCATAAGTACCATCCTCAAACATCCAGACAATATCTCCGGTAAACGGGTCCATGATGTATCGCACCCGACCATCCGTCTTCACGTTATGGTGATGCTGACACAAGCTCACCAGATTTCCCACACTGGTAGGCCCTTTGTCGCCGTACTCCACGCGGTGATCCAATTGACAATAGTGCGCTGGCATTGAGCACCCTGGCCACCGGCAGGTCGCGTCCCGTCCCTGCACCCAGGCACGGATTTCCTCTGAGGGGACATACTTTTTGACGTCCTCGGCGGTTAGAGTTCGCACCGCAGAGTCATGTGCTAAGTCCTCCCCCAGATCGCACCATCCCGCGCTAGGAATAAAGACGCGGTAAGGATCCTCCCCGGTGCGATAGGTGTTAATCACCACCTTGGTACTAGTGCGGTTAAAGATCAGATTTTCCAGCGCCTGCGCCTTTGAAACTCCGTCTTCTGCTGCCGCTTTATCAACATGCCGGGAGATTGCCGCCGCTGTGGCCTTATCTGTCTTCAACACGATCGTGGCTTGTCCACCCGAATAGGACACCGATACTGCGCGCTCGATCTGCGCCGACAAATCTGGCTTCAGCAGCCCATCAATGAATCCGCGCAGGAAATTTCGGATTTCCGGTTCCGTCGGCACGTGCTGTCCTGGGTCTTTGGGCGTGAGGAAATCTGCCAAGGCCGCATCAACCAGTTGGATCTGCGCTTCGTCCTCGCCGAGGGGGCGCAATTCCACGTCAATGACTTGGAGTCGCGGAAGGTCCAAAATCCAGTGTTCCGTTTGCACTGCGGTAGTAAGCGGCAGTTCGCGCATCCGAAAGTGGGCTTGGATTGCACTTGATACCCGCCACCGCGAAAGACCGAGCCTCTTAGACAATACGGCCAGTGTGCAATCAACGTCGTCTTCTAACTGTGGCAGCACTGCCTGGAACAGTTGCCATGATTGAATTCTTTGCACCATGGCCATGACACACACGGCGTCTTCCAGGTCATTGGTAGAAAAATACGCCTGTTTTGGTGGTGCGGTAGCAGTAGTCACAAAAGCTCCCCCTCTAAATAATTTCGCACACCCAATCGAACTGACACCCATAGAATACCGCAATGCCGAGACACCTGCAATAGTTAGACGAATCTTTGTGCGATATACAGCGCAAAAGAAAATCCCCCTTCCATCAGGAAGGAGGATCAGGCCGCGAGAATTACCAAGCGTTCATGACGTTAAGTACCTGTGGCTTAGAGCGGTTGAGCTGGTAGCCGAACTGTTCCCAGTTGTGCAGACCCTGTGCTGGGTAGTCCACGGTCGGGTTCAGGCCCTGCAGGCGAGCGGCGCCTTCCCACACGCGGGTGGTGATATTGGAGCCGACCTCAAGTGCGGCACCTGCCGCTTGGTGCTCCGGCAGGTAGTGGCTATCGCCGGCGCCTGGGACACCAGAGGCTGCGGAGATGTACAGGTTGGTATTGCGCAACTTCGGGATAAGCAGCAGCGGATCGTTCTGGAAACGCTTCGGGTTAAACAGGGAACCGTACATAGCGTTGATATTGAACCCGCCCGCATCCAACATGGCTAGACGCATGAATGTCTGTGCACCGGGGACAGTTGTAGTCAGGAAGCCGGAGTAGGACAGCGCCTGACGGAACTGGTTCGGGTGCTTAGCGGCCAGGGTCAGAGCAGCACCGGCGCCCATGGACAGGCCAGCAATGGAGTTGTTGTTGCGGGCAACACCGAAGTTGCGCTCCAAGTAGCCAGGCAGCTCGCTGGTCAGGAAGGTCTCCCACTTGTAGTTGACCGGATTTTCCAGGTCGTAGGTAGCGGGACCCTGCCAGTCAGCATAGAAGGAAGCGGCACCACCGACGGGCATAGCGAGGGTGATGTTGTGCGGCTCGTAGGTCTTGGCAGCATTAACGTCATTTACCCATGCGTTTGTGCGCTCGGTGGCACGCAGGCCATCCAGCAGGTAAAGGGCAGCATTGCCGCCACGCTTTGCCGGCTGAACCTGCACCGGAATGGTGCGGCCCATAGCCTGGGACCAAACGTCGCAACGCTGGACCCACCAGCCGACCTTGTCCCACTCACACGTACCAGTGGCGTCACGGCGCAGCCAGTCGCGGTTGGCTGCCTCTGCCGGCTGGGACCCCGCCACGACGGCCAGGCCCATAGCTACGGCAACTGCCATGATGACTGAAAGGACGCGACCCTTGATGGATGCAGTCATCTTTCTCCTTCAAACTACTCGGTGATTGTCACTAAGTTCTATCGTCCGGAACCTGTATACCGTTAACGTCACGGATCGATAACAATGTCACAGAATAGTGTAACTTAGGTTCCCCCTAAAGTCTGCATTTAAAGGGATTAATGCAGGTAGTCAGAGGGATTAGAAGAAAAAGTGAGGGTCCGGCCATCGGTCAGGGAGAATTTAATATTTTTCCAGAAACGGTCCCAAGTTAGGGGTTCCCTGTATGTGGCGAAGAGTTTCTGAAAATCGGCGTCGGCAAGCGCGGCGCGAGCCTTGGCTGCCTCGTACTTATCAATCCACGCCGGGATCTCGTCGATATCGGCCGCGGAATCTGCCACCTGCCACGACATATCCAAGCTCTTGTCGTGCCCAATGCGCCCGCCCTCGATGCGCGGCTGGCGCGCCGCCAAAGGGTTGCTGAGGCCGATATTATCCAGCACGCGAATATCCAGCGGCGCATTCATGGAAGACAGGCCCAAATTGAGCAGGTAAACGGTCGGCGGATCGGTGCGCGAAGGGTCCGCAGGCGTGGCCGTCCACGAGAACCTATCTTCGCCCTTGATATAGCGGAAGGTCATGGCGTCGCCGGCCTCTAGCTCGTCGATTCCCTCCTGGTAATCCTCCATAAACTTGGCACCAAGGAACTCTTCGGCGCGCATGGGAGGATCCTGGCGCTGGGTAGCATAGGTCCAGAAATCGCGCTCGTCCACGATGGAAATTTCATCCGCATAGATGCTGCGATCCACCGGATGGCCGCGCAGAACGATAACCAGCGCCCACACCGCGCAGAGGACGGAGACGATCCACATGCGTACGCTAACGACAAAAATCGGAAGCAGAAACGCAAAAAGTGGCAGCAGCAGCATGCGGCCGTGCATAAAGTCTCCACCCACACGCAAGACGTAAAGCGTATGGATGAGCGCCGCGCCCACAAAAAGATACGTGGCAGTGGCGGTGGATCGCAGAGCCGTGGGGCGCAGGTCCGCCTTCCACAGACCCGCAATGGCAAGCACGACAAGCGGCAGGAAGAGCCAGTACGGTCCGGCGAAATCAGCTAAGTAGCTAAAGCCCTTGCTCCATTCGGAACCCGCCGCGGACTTGGCCACGGCCGTGTGCGGGGTCAACAGGCCGTAGTAACCCATGCGGAAAATCTCATAGGCCAACGGCAACGGCACTGCGGCGGCAAGTATCTTCCACCAGCGGTGGGATACGAGCAGCACGATTCCCACCAGGCCGCCGTACAGGGCGAGCTCTGGGCGCACCAGCCAGGACAGTCCGGCCCAGAAGGCGAGCCAATAGGCGTCGCTATTGCTCCCGGAGTGGCGGCGCGGGCGCGACCACCGCAGCAACAGCCACCACAGCACCGCAAGGTAGAAGATGCACAGGCCCCATTCCAGGCCGGAGGTAAAGAAATCCCGGGCCGGTGGCAGGGCCAAATACACAAGTGCGCCGGCCGGAAGGACGGCGCCAGAGCGCATGCTTGCCGACGCCCCCGTGCCGACAACCATTGCCGCTACCGCCAAGAAGAGGCCCAAGTAAATGGCGATGCCTTCCAGGTTTGCGTGGGAGACCCAGCGCACGAGGAAGATGAGGTACTGCCATAGCGTGGAAGTATTGGCCTCCACGCGCTCGCCCATATTGAACACGGGCCCGTTTCCAGCTTCGAGATTGCGCACGGTACGCAGGACGATGAGGCCGTCATCGGAAATCCAGCGGCGAGCGAAGCCGCCCCAGAAAGATAAAACACCGATCACAAGAACGGCCGCTGGGGTACTCCAGCGGGCGATACTCTTGTGGTCGATGTTAAGCACGGGGAGAAAGTTTATCAGCCCCGCAGAAAATTTCTACATCGATTCCGCTGTGTCTAGATCAACGGCATGATATAAACCGCCATGGCAATGCAGGCGAGCCAGGCCAAGGCGAGGACTTGCAAAGTGCGGTCCTCCAGTGCAATCTCGTCCGGTGCGCCGCCCTGGCCGCGGTCCACATCGGCCGCATAGCGGAGGATGGCGATGGTAAACGGCACCATGGAAATCTGGTACCACACGCCACCGGTCTGGGCGTCGTTAGCGAGCTCGAAGCCCCACAGGGTGTAACAGATGACCACCGCGGTGGCGGCTAGGGTCCACACGAAGCGCAGGTAAGTGGGCGTATAGCCTTCCAGGGACTTGCGGATTTTCGCGCCGGTCTGTTCTACCAACAGGATCTCCGAGTAGCGCTTGCCGGAGGCCATAAACAGCGAGCCGAAGGCCGCCACCAGCAGGAACCACTGGGAGAGCTCGATGCCTGCGGCTACGCCACCGGCCATGGTGCGCAGCATGAAGCCGGAGGACACCAGCGCAATATCGATCACCGGCATATGCTTCCAGCCAAAGCAATAGCCCAACTGCAACGCGATATAAATCGCCATCACGATAGCCAGCTGCGGGCCGGCGGTGGCAAGGAAAGACAGGCCGATGGACAGGACGATGAGCACTACGGCCATGACATAGGCGAGCTTAATCGGCAGCACTCCCGAGGCAATCGGGCGGAAGCGCTTGGTGGGATGCTCTTGGTCCTCGCGCCAGTCCTTCGCATCGTTAATCAGGTAGATAGAGGAAGCGCCGAGGCAGAAGACGACGAAGGCCAAGAGGACGTCGAGAAGCACGCGGCCATGGAACAGCGCCTCGGCGCCGGCCGCAGCGGGGGCGGCCAGCACCAGGACGTTTTTGACCCACTGCTTGGGGCGCAGGGCCTTAATCATGCCATCGACAAGATTCTTCGGCGGCTTGCGCTTGCGGCCGGTATCTACGCCAGAGGTGTGCGGTTCCGAATGGAAAAAGTGCTGGTTTCCATCATCACTCATGCTTCATTCCTTTCATCACGACCTCCGCGGTAGCAGCGCCGATGGCCGCACCCACGGCCGTATCTGTTGGGTAGTGCACTCCGAGCACCATACGCGATGCCATCATTACCGGCACGCCGAGAAGGGGCGCCTTGCGGCCGGTCAGGCGGGTTACCGCCACCAGGAATGCGGTGGTCGAAGTCGCGTGCGAGCTGGGGAAGGACAACTTGGAGGGGGTCTTTACCCCCACGCGCACGTACGGATAATCCGGGCGCTTGCGGCGTACGATGCGCTTGAGCACCACGCTGGCGGCGTGCGCGAGGAAGGCGGCGGCCCCAACACGGATCCAGCCTTCGCGGCGGCGCTTGTCGACGCCCGCCCCTACCGCAGCGCTGCCCATCCAGCCCAAGGCATGCTCGCCCCAGTGGCTAAGCCCGCGGGCGGTGGGAAGCACGCCGGGCACGTCGAAGGCCGCACCCTGGATGGATTCGAGGACGCGCGATTCTGCTACGGAAAGCTTATTGGGCATCGAAGACCTTCTTCCAGGACTCGCGCGAGGTCAGCTCCGGCTGTGCCGCGCGGTATTCGGCGCGCAGGTCGTCGAAGTTCTCCTCGATTTCCTTCAGCAGTTCGCGGGTCTGGGCCACGAGGTCCTTGGCTAGGTCGCGATCCCGCTTGCGGAAGGCCACGCCGGTGCCACCCGCGGTGGACACGGTGGCCGAATCTACGCGGGACAGGGTGAACCAGCGGGCCTCGTCCGGGGTGAGGTTGAGCTGCGGCGCCTCATGGTGCGCAGCGTCTTCCTTGCTGACGAGATGCTTGAGGCCCTTAATGGCCCACGGGATCTTCTTAATCTTGGCCAGACGGCCGCCGATATTGCGGGTGGGCACGCCCGGCGCGCCGGTGGGAGCCGGCAGCTCATCGGCGGATTCCAGGATGACGGCATCGGAATAGTTCTTGCGGATCTGTGCGATGCGCGGCAGCGAAGACTCCAGGATGTCGAAGAGATGGTCCGGCCCGGCCAGGAAGTCCCGCATGGCCTCAATTTGGATGGCCATGGTGGAGTATTCCATGCACATGGTGTGCTTGAGGGTGGACTTAAAGATGGACTTGGTAATGCCCTTGGCCGGTCCCTCATGGTACATCGCGGCAACGATGAGGCGGTTGCGCAGGTGGAAGTAGGCCTGCCAGTCAATGGCATCGTCCTTGTCGGCCCAGGCCATGTGCCAGATAGCGGCGCCCGGCCAGGTCACCGTGGGGAAGCCATTGCGCGCAGCGCGCAGGGAGTACTCGGTATCGTCCCACTTGATAAACAGCGGCAGCGGCTGGCCGTTGGTTTCTGCCACGATGCGCGGGAAGAGGCACATCCACCAGCCGTTGTACTCCACGTCAACGCGGCGGTGCAGCGCGCGGGAATCATACTTCTTCGGATCCAGGTGGGTTTCGCGGGTGCCGATGGCGCGCAGCGGGTACTTGGCAAAGTCGTGGTCGTAGACGGCGTGCGGCGCCGCGCCCCACATGAAATCGGCACGGTTGACCTGCTCGCCGGTGGTGCGCAGCTGGGAGCGCTCCTGTAGGTTGAGCATCTGGCCGCCGACGATAATGGGCTTGGCCGCGTAGCGGGCCGCCTGAACCGCACGCAGTACGGAGTCCGGCTCGATAGCGATGTCATCGTCCATGTACAGGATGAAGGGCGAATCGGTATTTTCCAGCGCCTCGTACATGATGCGGGAGTAGCCGCCAGAGCCGCCCAGGTTGCCCTGGCGGAATTCGCGGAAGCGGTCGCCAAAGTGGGCCACTGCCTCGTCGTAACCCGGCTCATCAGCGGGGTGCTGGTTGCCCTGGTCCGGCATGAGGACGAAGTCGATGATTTCATCTACCACCGGATCTTCGGCCAATGCCTTGAGTGCTGCCACGGCATCGGTTGGGCGATTGAAGGTAGGAATGCCGACTGCCACGCGCTTGTCCTGCGCCGGTTGTTCGGTGCCGTCCGGCAGCAGCTGTGGGCCAGGGGCGTGGGGGGAGCACCAGGCGGCGTCGGCAAGCGTGGTTTCCTGCTCGGCGGTGATATCGAACCACAGCCAACCGCCGTCCTCGAAGTTTTTGAGTGGCAGCTCAAACTCGTGGTGGCCGGTGCCTACCAGGTGGTTGGCCACGGAAATGCGCTGGCCATCCTGCTTGGAGCGGTACAGGGAAATATTTGCTTGACCCTCAATGTCCAGGCTGAGGATCACGGAGCGCAGCTGCGACCAGCGGCGCCAATAAGAAGCCGGGAAGGCATTGAAGTAGGTCTCAAAAGAGGCTTCCTCGCCGGCCGGGATGGTTACGGACGTGCGGTCAAACCAGCTAAGGCGTTCACGGTTTTGCTCGGCCTCGATGAGGTAGAGCATCCGCACATCAAAGGGCTCGCCGCGCTTAGGCAGCAGGATGCGCTGCAGGGGCTCATGGGCCTGGGTGTTGTTGGCAGTCACGATAGCTTCGATTCTCCAAACGGTATAAACAGTAGTCAGCGATTTAGCGTAGTTGCTTTTGCATAAGTACTACGGTTTACACGCGGAGCCCGTATGATGGAACATCATGAGATGGGTTCCTTGCGCGGCAGCAGTAGGTCTTCTCACTGTAGCCAGCGCGCCCGCCGCTATCGCAGAGGAAAAGCCCGCGGTGGAGTTTCTGGACCACGCCCAAATCCTCAGCAATTCGGACGAAGACGCCATTAAATCGCAAGCACAGTCCATGCATTTGCCGGATTCCGTGCACGAGGTTCTCTACGCTACGTATCCGAATTCAGGCGAGGATTTTTCCCGGACTCTATTCCAAGACTTGGCCCGCGAGCATCCACATTTCATCAGCGGAAGTGAGTTACAGAAAAATGTGCTCGTCATCGCGGTTGGTTTTGAGCCCAATAGTATGGCCGTGCACTGTGGCACAGAGGTGTGCCAGGACATCAAGATTTATGACGAGGGCCGCGTAGACGGCATTTTGGACCAAATGCGGCCGGCGCTGGCGGACGATGACTATACCGTCGGCATGATCCTGGCAACGCGCGCCGCCGCGGATACCACCGTGCGCCGACAATATGCGCAGGATGCACCCACGTGGTCCGTGTTCATCGCAGCCACTATGGTGCTCGTGGTTCTGGGCGCGGTCGGCCTCATTACCTACTTGTTCATCCGCCGCGCCCGAGTGCGCAAGCGCTTCGATTATATTGAGGGCGCTCGCGACGGAGCTGAGGAACTCATCAAGCGCACGGAGGCCCGGATTGACGCCCTGCATTCCCCCTTGGCGGGCGACTACCTGAAGGTACAGTGGCGCTCTCTGTTCAATCAGTACACTGATGCGCGACCGACGCTCAAGGCGCTGGAGAACATCCAAGACTATTCCCTGCACGCCGCTTCCATTAAGGAGGCATACAAAGCGCTCAAGCAAATCAATACGGCCGCAGCGCAGATAGATTCCTTGGAAAATTTCTGCGCCGGCGATACTGCGGTGCGCGCGGGCGAGGTGCAATGGCTGCTTGGCGACGCCCAAGCGGCCCTCTCCCGTCAGCCCGACAACGCCAGCTTGCGCCAGATTACGCAGCGCATTAATGATCTGTCCCAGGATCTGTCGCGGGAAGACTTCGACTCCGCCTTCGCTCGCGTCCTCGAGGACTACCACCCCATGGTGGGCGCGCTGCCAGAACGGCTATATCCGCAGCGCGACCGCAAAACTCCCCCACTTTTGGGCACGCCGGAATGGCGCCCCGGTATGGGCACGCACTACATGCCCTATCGGTTTGCGGGCTTCTGGGTGGCTAATAATAACGTCTCCTCCCAGCTGCCCAACCCGTATCGCTTCTAGGCGTTGACCGGCTCGGTTACCGGATCGATGCCCAGCTTGTTGAGCATGTAGAGCACGCGGGCTTCGAGGTCATCAGCCAATTCGCGCGCCTCCTCCACAGTATCCGCGGCAGCGATATCCCAGATTTTGATGTCCTTGCCCGCCTCATCGCGCTCGATCTCGCGGCCCAAGAACACGATGTAATCCGGCATCGCTACCGTGCGCACCTCATCGAGGTACTTATTCGGGGCCTCACCCATGCCGCGCTCGTTCATGACGTGGGCAAGGTGGCCTTCCGCTTCGTTTTCTGGGTGAGCAACGGCGGTATCTACAAAGAGGGCGTCGCCGGCGTGCTTTCGGGTGAGCTCCGCTGCCGCTTGGGCCAGAGCACTATTCGTCCCAGCAGCAAAGCGGACGTGAATGCGGTGATTACCGAAGTACTCGCGCACCTCGCGCTCCACCAAAAGCGGCACGAATTCATCGAGCTCCGCCTTCTTGGTGTGCTTGGCAATAACCTCATCGAGCTTGGCATCGATTTCCACGGCCGTGTACTCGTGGCCGTAGTTCTCGTGCAGATCCTGGCGCAGGGTTTCAAACTGGTTCATTGTTATCCCCTTTCTCGGATTATTGTCCCGTTTGCTAATTGTTAACCTACAGTTAACTTTAATAGTTAATGTTGGGTTAAGTCAAACGGTTGGGAATAACCCAATAGTTTCTGCACCAAAAAGCGGAAAGGCCCGCCGGGAGTTCCGGCAGGCCTTCTTGGACTGTTCCTTCTTTTTATCGGGAATGCGCGATGCGCGGCTACGCAATTTCAGATGCTCCTGCAGCCGCTCCGGCGACATTTTCCACATGCGGCGGTCAGCCATGCCGTCACCTCCTTTCCTCAGAGGTGATTAAGCATAGCTCTTAGTGGCCACGCTCCTGCTCAATAGCCTTGCCCTCGTTCCAGAACGGAGCCAGCTTGATGTCGAACATGCTCAGCGCGGAGACGATAACCATGCACATATCGACGTCGACAGACAGCCCGAGCCAACACGTTCACCAGCAGGAAATCGGCCACAAAGTGCACATCAATCCCCCGCTTTAGCACCGAACCTGACCGAACACGTCAGCAAGTCATGCGCTTTTGAAGCCCGATCCCCACGAAAACCAAACCACTCTTGGGCGACACTCTTGTAGTTTGAAATACCCAGCCTTAAGCCCCCTTCAGGACGATTAACAGACTAAAAGCTAGGCACTCCACTCGAGTTCGTTTAACGTATTGGGCAGAGCAATCAGCAATGACCGCTCACCCTTATTCCCCATCACTACCCTATGAAAGGAGGCCTCAAGTGACCGCAACACTGACACTCGCCGATGTCGCCCGGCTGACCGGCGTTACGCGCCCCGCGGTCAACGAGTGGATTCAGCGCTTTAACTCAGAATCCATCACGCCCTTCCCCTCCCCTTACGGAGAACATGATGGCCACCCCTACTACGCCATCACCGAAATTCAAGACTGGCTGCGAGCAACTAAGCTCGGCCGCCGCGACACAGCCGTTGAAGATGCCCTCTTCTATTCTTCGCTCTACCGAATGCTGCTCCACAATCCGGCACGCGCGGCCTTGGGCCTTTTAAACTGCAACACGGCTCTCTCCCCTCAGGATTTTTCGCCCTCTGCTGCAGTAATCGACTCTCTTACCGCGGCGTACCAGCGCGCAGCAGGCAACATTCCTTCTGATGACCCTGAAGCTGACATCGCACAAGCCGCAGAGCAGGTAGCCGAGGCAGCTTTCGGGCCCGCGACCGCGCTCGCACGTCTTGCAGATGACCTCAGTGCTCAGCGCCAGGTAACACTCTCTTCCCGGTTTACTTCCCGCGCTATGCAAGCAGTATCGGAAGCCCTCACGCTAGAGGACCCAACTCCACCTATCATCCCTACTGATGAATACAGCCTAGGTTTCGTCACTGGACTCACCCGAGAACTCGAAGAAACGCTGGCGCTCAACATCGGATATCGAAAGGACTGCGCACCAGACTCTCTCTATTGGGCCGAACTAGCGTGCCGAAACGTGGAATTCATCGACGCTAGCAAGGAGATCCCAGCGAATTCTCTTATCGTCCACGCTGCTCCTTCCCCTCTCAAGAATGCGCCCGAATACTTCGAGCACCTCCAGGACTTGCTCGACAACTTGGACGAGCGCGGCGCAATGTTCTGCATTTCCACCGCAGACATGCTTATCGAGGACTCTTTAGCGCAGGTCGTCCGACGGCGTTTCCTCGCACCGACTGAAACCGGCGCAATTGCACCGCTGCGTTACAGCGCACGGCTGCCCCGAGGCATTTTTCCGTACCGCGGACAGAAGCAGGGCGCACTATGGATTCTCAAGCGCCCTAATCGCAAGGCCATAGGCAACCCTGCCGATGCTGCTGCCGTTATCGCTGACGTGCCGGACCTTAAGACACCCGGTCTCGTCTCAGACTGGGCAACCATGCTCGCCACACCGGATGAAGCGCGCAAGCACACCTTTGTCCGCGGTCGTATTCTTCGCGCAGCTGATGCCTGGCGCAGTCGTACTCATTCTCTCGATGACTCGGTCTTTTCTTCTACGTCGACATCCTCCGCCGCCGATCTCATGCACACCGCACTTCAAGCAGGATTAGACATCAGTTCAGTAGGGTTGGAGGACGCGCAGCCAAAGATTGGTATGCGCGCTGAATCGGGGGCAACGCGCCTTGAGTACCTACCGTGGAAGGCCGCGACCAACGCTCGCACTGGGGTACTGCAGAAACTCAGCGGCTCCCGCATTGCCGAACGTGATCTCGCCCCTGAAGCAGTAGCAAAACTGGAACTCATCGGTGAACCCGAAATTCTGGGGAGCATTCCACAGGGCGCACGTTGCATCGATCGTCTCCGGCTGGAAGACATTGCACCGCGCGGCACCCTCACAGAACCAGGGGACGTGGTCTTCATCAAGAGCCCAAGACCACGCGCGTTCATCGATGAGGAAGGCGGCAAACTAGTCACTGCACCGGCTCAAGCACTACGATGCCGCGCCTTCCGTGGACGCAGCCACACTCCCTTGGAACAGGTCTGCATTCCCTACCTCGTAGAGAAGGCTATTAACGAAGCTGTCTCCTCCGAGTTGGGATCGGTGTACTTCCCCGTATTGCCTCGCAAGAATGCGGAACACCTCAGCACAGTCGAGCACCAGCTCCGCGCACGACGCCAGCAGCTCTTAGAACAGTTACATAACCTCGATGAACTTGAGCACGGCCTCGTCATGTCGATAGGTACCGGTGCTGTCACCATCGCTGAATCTCGTGCACAATCCCCGCCAGCCTAATAACCGAGTTCAACATTCAAACACACAAACACCGTTATATGTAAGGAGAAAAATGACTAACTCAGTCAAGGATGAGCAGAACGTAGAGTCTGCCTCCGCCACCACCCTCAAAGAGCTCAAAGACACTTTATGGAAGGCAGCAGACAAGCTGCGCGGTTCCATGGACGCCTCCCAGTACAAGGACATCGTCCTAGGACTGGTGTTCCTCAAGTACGTCACTGACGCCTTCGATGCCCGGCGCGCGGAGCTGCGTGCCGAAGGCGAGGAGCGCGGCGATAGCGAAGAGTACATCCAGGAAGACCTGGAGGATATCGACGCTTACCGTGAGAAAAACGTTTTCTGGGTGGACCCCATCGCTCGCTGGACCTTCCTGCGTGACAACTCGAAGGGCAAGACGGCCGACGCCGGCCAGGAGTACCAGTCCATTGGCAAGCTCATCGATAACGCGATGAAGCAGCTCATGCTGGACAATGAGTCGCTATTAGGCACCCTGCCCACGAACTTCGCCTCGGAAAGCGTTGACCAGCGACGTTTGGGCGAACTCATTGACTTGTTCAGCACCACCCGCTTCACTTCGGAGGGCCCAGAACGCGCACGCGATTTGCTGGGTGAGGTCTATGAATACTTCCTGGAGAAGTTCGCCCGCGCTGAGGGCAAGCGTGGCGGCGAGTTCTACACCCCCCGCCCCGTCGTCCGCACTCTCGTGGAAATCCTGGAGCCGACCCAGGGTCGCGTCTACGACCCGTGCTGTGGCTCAGGCGGCATGTTCGTGCAGGCAGAGAAGTTCCTCGAGACCACGGAGAAGGACCGCACTGCTCTGGCCATCTACGGTCAGGAGCTCAATGAGCGCACGTGGCGCATGGCCAAGATGAACCTGGCCATCCACGCCATTAGCTCTGCTGGCTTGGGTGAGCGCTGGGCCGACACCTTCGCCCGCGACATCCATCCGGATAAAAAGATGGACTATGTCATGGCCAACCCACCGTTCAACATCAAGGATTGGTCGCGCAACGAGGAAGACACCCGCTGGAAATACGGCGTTCCGCCCAAGCGCAATGCAAACTTCGCGTGGATGCAGCACATTATCTCCAAGCTCACCTCTCAGGGCGAGGCCGGCGTCGTCATGGCCAATGGCACGATGACGTCGAATTCCTCCGGTGAAGGCGATATCCGCAAGGCCATGGTCGAAGACGACATCGTCTCTTGCGTCATCGCACTTCCTGCACAGCTCTTCCGCGGCACGCAGATTCCGGTCTGCGTCTGGTTCTTCGCCAAAGACAAGAAGGCTGGCTCCAAGGGCACCATCGACCGCACCAACCAGGTGCTCTTCATTGATGCCCGCGAGCTCGGCCACATGATTGACCGCACGGAGCGCACCTTCAGCGACGAAGACATCCAGAAGATCGCCGACACCTTCCGCCTCTGGCGCGGCCGCACCTCTGCACCGAAGGACGAGGCCTACGAGGACATTGCTGGTTTCTGCAAGTCCGCCTCCCTCGATGACATCCGCGACGCTGACTTCGCGATGACTCCTGGCCGCTACGTCGGCTTCGCCGAGGCCGAAGAAGACGACGAGCCCATCGACGAGAAGATTGCCCGACTCACCGGCGAACTCACCGCCGCGCTTGACGACGCCGCCCGCTTGGACAAGGCTGTGCGCGAACAGCTGGGGAGGTTGAAGTAATGAAAAAAATCGTTTCGCTAAAAGAAGTATGCGAGTCTGACTACGGAGTCACCGCCAGTGCGACCGAACAGCCTACAGGCACCCATTTCCTTCGTATCACTGACATAGTTAACTTCACTGACTATTCCGGTGTACCTTTCGTCGACATCGATGACGAAGATCGGAGAAAAAAGCTACTTAAACAAAATGACATCGTTGTAGCCAGAACAGGTGCAACCGTGGGGGCTAGCCATCTCTTTAGAGGTACCGAGCCAACAGTCTTCGCTTCTTATCTAGTGCGATTCAGACCAAAGACCTCAGACGTCGACCCAGTCTTTGTTTCATATGTATTGAATTCCCCAGCATGGAAGCAGTTTATTTTTGCCAACGCTCACTCCAAGTCGGCACAACCGAATCTCAGTGCTGCGGCAATGATGGACTTCCAGTTCTCTTTGCCCGAAATACGCGAACAACAAAAGATCGCGTCCGTCTTGAAAGCACTCGACGACAAAATCTCCACAAATTCACGCATTATCAAAATTGCCACTCATCTAAATATCAACCTTGTTGAGAAGTCCGTGACAAAAAAACTTGAGCATCTGCAGAATCTCGCAGACATCACAATGGGTTCTTCCCCCAAAGGAGAGTTCCTGAATGAAGAAGGTATTGGTGAGCCTTTCTTCCAAGGCGTACGTGACTTTGGCGAGCTCTTTCCATCTGAACGCGTCTTTGCGGAGAAGGCCGTGCGCACTGCCCAAGAAGGCGACATCCTGTTTGCAGTCCGTGCACCAATTGGTGAAGTAAATATCGCTGAACGCCCCTGCGTCATTGGCCGCGGCATCGCAGCAATTCGCGGTAAACAATCGCATCTAGGCTTGTTCTATCTGCTGAAGGGCCATCCCGAGCTCTGGGAAACGTACCAATCCAGTGGAACTGTCTTTGCCGGTATTAACAAGTCTGACCTTCACAACGCAGTAATTCCTGTGCTGCGTGACTTCGAAAAACTCGAACAGCAGCTCACTCCCATCCACGAACGCGCAATGCACGCTCTACGCGAAAATCAAGTCCTCGCCCGCACCCGCGACGAACTCCTTCCCCTCCTCATGAGCGGCCGCATTACGGTGGGTGAGGCGGAAGAGGCTGCGAACGTTGCGGGCACGGCGGCGTCGGAAAGCTAAGCACCCCTACCCCTACAACTCCTAAGGAGAAGTTCATGCTGAGCGAAGAATCCCTCGAACTCATTGTTCAGGACCACCTGGCGGAACTGGAATGGCAGGCCGGCCACGGCCCGGACTTTGCGCCGGGTTCCGGCGAGCGCGACACGTGGAATGACATCGTACTGCGCGGGCGTTTGCGCAATGCCGTGCGCAACCTCAACCCGGGCGTGCCGGAGGAGTACCTCGACCAGGCGATTGGTGAGGTCATCACGCCGAAGTCACAGTCCGCGATTTCGGAGAACCGGCGCATTCACCAGATTCTGGTGGAAGGCTATCGCGGTATCGAGTACATCGACCACGAGGGCAACGTCCAGAACCCGACCATCAACTTTCTGTCCTCGCATCCGCACATGAACGACTATTTGTCACTCAACCAGGTCACCGTTGCGAACCTGGATGGGGAACGTCGCTTCGATGTGGTTTGTTACGTCAACGGCATGCCGCTGGCATTCATTGAGCTGAAGAAGACAGGCGCGAATACCTCCGTCGAGGGCGCGTACAACCAGCTGCAGACCTACGTTAAGGAATTCGGCATGGCCTTTCGCTTTGCCAATATTGTGATTCCCTCGGATGACATCAGCGCGAAGTACGGTACGCCATTTACTCCGTGGAACCACTTTGCGCCATGGAACGTGGATGAGGACGGCAGCCCGGTAGACCCCAACAACATGGTTGTGGCCGGCGAGCCGGTCACGCAGCTGGACCTGTTGCTTGATGGTCTGTTTAATGTGGAGCGTTTTGGGCAACTCTACAGCGACTTCACGGCATTCGATGACACGGCCGAGGGCCTGATCATGCGCATCGCGAAGCCGCACCAGTACTTCGCGGTGACCAAGGCTGTGGGTTCCACGATCACGGCGGCGCGCGGCGACAAGCGCGCTGGCGTCATCTGGCACACGACGGGAGCGGGCAAGTCCATGGAGATGGAGCTCTACACCGCCAAGATTATGCGTCGGTCCGAGATGCTCAGCCCGACCGTCATTGTGCTCAATGACCGTACCGAGCTGGATGAGCAGCTCTTCGAGACCTTCAACCGGTCCACCATCCTGCCGGAGGCACCGCGCAATATCGAGTCGCGTGCTGAGTTGCGTGAGCTGCTGTCGCAGAAGACCTCCGGCGGCATCTACTTCTCCACGCTCCAGAAGTTTGGCTTGAACGGCCAGGGTGAGTTGCGTGAGACCGAGCACCCGTTGCTCTCTGACCGCAGCAACATTGTGGTCATCGTTGATGAGGCACACCGCTCGCACTATGGCTTTGGCGACACCGCGGCTGACGGTTACGCGCAGCACCTGCGTAATGCACTACCGAATGCCACCATGTTGGCGTTTACCGGTACCCCGCTCAAGGAATGGGACCGCGATACGCGCAAGGTCTTCGGTGATGACGTCGACATCTACGACATGAACCGCGCCGTCGAGGACGGTGCCGTCGTTCCCGTGTATTTCGAACCGCGCCTCATCCCACTCAAGCGCATTGCTGGGATTACCGATGACGAGATTGATGACACCGCTGAGGAAGTGCTCACGGGTCTCGACGAAGTCGAGCGCGACCGGATTCAGCGCTCCGTCGCCGCGTTGGAGATCATCTATGGTTCCGACGACCGCTTGGATGAACTGGCTGCGGACTTCGTCCGTCATTGGGAAGACCGCCGCGAGAACATGCAGGAATTCATCGGTGCACCGGGCAAAGCCATGATCGTGACCGCCACACGTTCCATTGCGGCACGCCTCTACTCCAAGATCGTGGAAAAGCGCCCGGACTGGCATAACGATGCCGATGACAAGGGCAAGATCAAGGTGATCTACTCTGCAGCGCCTTCGGATCCTGAAGAGCTCAAGGTCCATATGCGCCGACCGAGTGCGCTCAAGGCAGTGAAGAACCGCATCAAGGATGTTGATGATGAGCTCGAGATCGCCATCGTCCAATCCATGATGCTCACCGGCTTCGACGCACCGCCGCTACACACGCTCTACATTGACCGCTCGCTCAAGAGCGCGCTGCTGATGCAGACCCTCGCCCGCGTCAACCGCACGTTCCGCGACAAGCAGGATGGCCTCCTTGTCGCCTATGCTCCGCTGGTCGAGAACCTGGAGAAGGCGCTGGCTGAGTTCACGCTCAACCCCTCCGACGACGGAACCAAGGTCACAGGCCAGGACGTTGAGGAAGCGCTCAATCTGGCGAAGGGATTCCTGGCTCGTCTCGACGACATTGTGGGAACCGAATGGAAGAACACCGCTTTCATCGATGACGCCAACCTTCGCCGTGCCTTGCTCGATGTCACTGGTTTCCTTCGCAATCCAAGAACCGAAGGCAACTACGACCCCGAGAAGCCAAACGCGCGTCCCGTCGCTGATGAGTTCAAGCGTCAGGCTGGAAGGCTCGCGCGTGCCTGGGCACTAGCTTCGGGCAGCCCCGACGCTGAGGAGTACCGCGACAGCGTGCGGTTCTACTCCGAGGTCAAGAACTGGCTCATCAAGCTCGATGCGGGCGACCGCGTGGCCAATGGCGAGCCGATTAGCGACTCCATCCGCAACGCCCTAGGCAAGCTGGTCGTTGATTCGGCTGAGGCCACCGGTGTCATTGACATCTACCGCCAGGCCGGGATTGAGATTCCGAACTTGCAGGATCTCACCGTCGACCTGTTCAAGGACAAACAATCCCCCTCTGAGGTCTCGTTGCTCATTGATGCGTTGCGCCGCCAGCTCCAGCAGGAAGCCCGCACCGCCACAGGAAACAACGAGCTGCGCTCCAAGCAGTTCTCCGAGCGGATCACCGAGCTGATGAATCGGTACACCAATCAGCAGCTCACGGCCGCTGAAATCATCGCCGAACTCATCCGCCTGTCCAAGGAGATTGTCAAGGAAAGCAAACGCGGTGAACAATTCACCCCACCACTAGGCAATGACGAGCTCACCTTCTTCGACGCAGTGTCGACAAACGAATCCGCAACCGAGCTCATGGACGACGAAGTTCTTGCAGAAATCGCACGCCAGCTCGTTTCCATGCTGCGTCGCGATGCAAAGACCGACTGGACAGTACGCGATGACGTACGTGCGAAACTACGCCGCTCGGTCCGCAGGTTGCTACGCGACTACAAGTATCCACCGGACAAGGCGCCGGAGGCCATCAAGCTCGTACTTGAACAGATGGAGAAATTCGCGCCAAGGTATTCAGCGGCGGCGCGCGAACAAGGTGACGATGAACACCGTGGTTAGCCCTGCAGCCGATAGCGCGAACCTGACCCCTGTTAGCGCTCAACGCTCCTGAACACTCTCAAACACTACACACACTGTGGTGTGTTGTGTAGTGTTCGCACGTGTTCCTCGTCCGAAACTCTCACATTACGGGATGATTTCGCAGTTCAATCATAATTTTCCCGGTCTGCGCAACACTACACAACACTACATACAACACACCACCCAACACTCCATAGTGTGGTGTGTTGGGTGGTGTGTTGAGTGTTAAGCGTTCTGTTGACGGATTTCGGCTTAGTGGCCGCGCTCCTGCTCAAGCGCCTTACCCTCGTTCCAGAACGGAGCCAGCTTGTTGTCGAACAAGCTCAGCGCTGAGGCAATGGCCATGTGCATATCCAGGTACTGGTAGGTACCCAAGCGGCCACCGAAAAGAACGTTGTTCTCGCGTGCCTCGGCGGCAGCGCGGCGTCGATAAGCCTCCAGCTTGGTGCGGTCCTCTGGGGTATTAATCGGGTAATACGGCTCATCGCCTTTGTCGGCGAAGCGCGAGTATTCCTTCATAATGACCGTCTTGTCCTTCGGGTACTTATCCTTGCGCTCCGGGTGGAAGTGACGGAACTCATGGATGCGGGTGTAGTCCACGTCCGCATCGTTGTAGTTCATCACCGGGGTGCCCTGGAAGTCGCCGGTATCCAGCACCTCCAGATCGAAGTCGAGGGTGCGCCAACCCAGCTCGCCCTCGGCAAAATCAAAGTAGCGATCCAGTGGGCCGGTGTAGACCACGGGCGCATCTGGGGACTCGGCACGCAGCTCTTCGCGCACTTCAAACCAGTCGGTATCGAGGCGGACCTCGATATTGTCATGATCAGCCATGTTTTCTAGCCATGCCGCGTAGCCGTCGACCGGCAGGCCCTCATAGGTGTCGTTGAAGTAGCGGTTATTGAAGGTATAGCGCACCGGCAGGCGGGTGATATTCGCGGCCGGCAGCTCCTTCGGATCGGTCTGCCACTGCTTTGCGGTGTAATCGCGGATGAAGGCCTCATACAGCGGGCGGCCGATGAGCGAGATGGCCTTTTCCTCTAGGTTTTGCGCCTCTTCCGGAGAGAATTCGCCGGCCTGATCCTTAATGAGCTGGCGGGCCTCATCCGGGGAGTAGTAGCGACCGAAGAACTGGTTGATAAGACCCAGGCCCATCGGGAATTGGTAGGCGGTGCCATCGTGCATGGCAAAGACGCGGTGCTGGTAGTCGGTGAAATCGGTGAACTTATTGCAGTAATCCCACACGCGCTTATTAGAGGTGTGGAAGAGGTGCGCGCCGTACTTGTGCACCTCGATTCCGGTGGTGGGTTCGGCCTCGGAGTAGGCATTGCCGCCGAGGTGATTGCGGCGCTCCACAATGAGCACCTTCTTATTCAGCTGACTAGCGGCACGCTCGGCAACCGTTAGACCAAAAAATCCAGAGCCAACAACGATGAGGTCATAAGAAGTCATGGCCTCCACTTTATTGCACTACGGCAGCTGACACGGTGCATCGGCGTGTCGCAACAGATTTCACAGAAGTCACAAACGTACCATCACTATCAACTCTTAACTTTTGGCAACGGTTTTTACAGCTGCACAACCCCAGGGAGATAACAGTGCAACAACGACGTCGACTAGTACCCACCAGGTCAAAATGGTCCACCCCCGTCATCGCGGCGGTCACTTCCATCGCGCTCGCCGTGACGGCCGCATTCGGCGGACAGCAAGTTCTCAAGACCCAAGACTCCGGCAACGGCGGTCCCATTGAGGTCAAAAATTCCTCCTCTAGCTTCAGTGACGGCGAATCCATCGTCGTCGATGACCCCGCCGTAGCCGCGCAGGGCGAAGGCGAAGGCCGCCGCGCGGTCAAGCAATTCCACCGCGACGATACCTTCAACATGTTCGCCATCACGTGGGAAGGCAAGCGCGATGTCAACTCCTTTGTGCGCTCCAAGCAGCAGGACGGCTCCTGGAGCGAGTGGCTGCCCATGGATGCAATGAATTACACCGAGGGCAAGAACGGCACCGAACTCATCTTCGTGGGCGATACCAACGATGTGCAGGTTTCTATGGCCAACGTTGACCTCGTGACCGGTTCCAACCTCGACAAGAAGGAAGACTCCCTCCTGGACAAGGCCGCCAAGGGCGCTGATGCCAACCGCCCCGCGCCGCTTGCGTACAACGTCGGCGATATCTCCCCCGTGGCCGATGAGCGCACCCAGGTTGCGGATCTCGACGCCGTGTTTATCGACGGCAACGCCCAAGAAGGCGAAGCCATCGAGCCCACCGCAGAAACCGCGGGCATGCCCAAGGTAGTCACCCGCGCCGGCTGGGGAGCAGACGAATCTAAGCGCTGCCAGCAGCCAACCTACGACGATGGCATCAAGGCCATGACCCTGCACCACACCGCGGGTAGCAATAACTACACCCGCGCGCAGGCGGCGGCACAGGTACGCGGTGCCTACGACTACCATGCGCAGACCCTGGGCTGGTGCGATATCGGCTACAACGTACTGGTAGATAAGTTCGGTACCATCTATGAAGGCCGCTACGGCGGCTTGGACAAGGCCGTACAAGGTGCCCACGTGGGTGGCTTCAACTCCAATAACTGGGGCATTTCCACGATTGGCAACTACGAGCAGGCTGAGCCTTCCCGTGAGATGCTCAACTCCGTGGCCGAGATTGCTGGCTGGAAGGCCGCTATTTCTGGCATCGATCCAATGGGCAAGGCCAGCTTGTACTCCGGCGGATTCAACGGCTCCAAGTTCCCTGCGGGAACCATGGCCACCGTGCCGGCGTTCGCGGGCCATAATGATTTTCACTACACGGCCTGCCCAGGCCAATACACCACGCGTCATTGGGATGAAATCCGTAAGAACACCAAGCGCAAGGCGGATTCCATCAAGTCCGGTAAAAACAGTACGGATCTGAACTGGCAAAAGTCTCCCAAGCCCAATGCCCCCAAGACCCCGCAGCAGGCGGGCGAAGAAATCACGTCCTCGCTGGGCGACGTCGAGGTACCGGTCTCCACTATCTCCGCCCTGGCCGGCATCGCTGCCGCCGTCTTCGGCGTGCTCATCGCCAATGACCGCCTGCAGAAGCCTGATACCGATCAGAAGGTGGCGGGCAACTTGACCACCGGCGATATCCCGGAGATTGTCAATAAGGTTGTCCAGGTCTCCAGCAACGAAGGCCTGAAGGAATCGTGGACCTCCGTTCTCAACGCTTTCGGCCCAGTCCTAGGCCTAGCAGTCGGCGGCCCGGATACTACCGACGGCGGCAAGATCCTTTACCAGCTCTTCCAAAATGGCGTGGTGCTCTCCTCCAAGGAGTCCGGCACCAAAGCGCTCACGGGTGAGATTGCCAAGAAGTGGTCCGAGGGCGATAATGCCTCCAAGCTCGGCCTGCCTCTCTCCAACGAGGAAAAGAATGGCAAGGAAATCCGCGTGAAGTTCCAGGGTGGCGAGATTGTCTACAACACCGAAACGGAAAAGGTAGACATCTTCACCGACTAGAACCAGCGCTCTAGCACCTTAGCGACGCCCGCCTGGTGGTTAGCCACGGTGACCGCATCCGCGGCCGCCTTAACCTCCGGGTGGGCGTTTTCCATGGCCACTCCGCAGCCGGCCCACGTCAGCATCTCGATATCGTTGGGCATATCCCCAAAGGCAATAGTCTCCTGCTGGGCGACGCCGGTATGCTGCGCCAGCCATTCCACCCCGCGGCGCTTGGTGACCTTCGGTGCGGCAACTTCCAACATGCCCTCATTAATCGAGTAGGTCACATGGGCCAATTCTGGATCAATGTGCGGGGAAATAAGGTCGTAGAGTTCCGGCGCGGAATAATCGGTATTGCGGATGAGGAATTTTACCGCCGGCTGCCCTACAAGTTCGCCCATGCTGACCACGCCAAAGCCCTCAAACAGGGCGTTTTCGGAGTAGTGCCGCTCGACTACGAAGAGGTCCTCGACGGCGTCGGCAAGCGAGCCCCCAGCCCGCTCCGCGCCAAAGCCCACGGTGCCCAGTACGGTCTGGGCCACGTCCACCACTTCCGCCAACGCGGCGGGCGAAAGCTCATGGGCGGACATCACCCGATCCTCCGCGGAGTCATACAACACAGCGCCGTTCGAGGTCACGCATACCGGCCGCGCGGGCAGCTGCTCCAGCACCGGGGCAATCCAGCGGAACGGACGGCCGGTAGAAAGCGCAAAATAGGCACCCTGTTGGACCGCCCGCGCCACTGCGTCACGGTTGCGACGCGGGACACGGTGGTTGCGGTCCAGCAGGGTGCCGTCAATATCGCTCGCGATGAGGCGAGGAGCGCGGGAAGGGAAATTCTCCATACCCGCGAGTTTACGTCAGGACTTAGATGTTCAGGTCCTCGTCCTCATTATCCTCCCAGTCCAAGGAACGTTTAATAGCGCGCTTCCAGTCACGGTAGAGGGCCTCTACCTCTTCCTTCTCGCGCTTCGGCTTAAACACCTTCATGTCTCCTTCCTGGTTACCCAAAACGCTCAGGTCATCCCAGAAGCCATTGTCCAAGCCTGCCGCGAAGGCCGCGCCGGTGGCGGTGGTCTCGATATTCTTCGGGCGGTGTACTTCCACGCCGAGGATATCGGACTGGAACTGCATCAGCAGTTCATTCATGGTCATGCCACCATCCACGCGCAGCTCGGTAATCTCCACGCCGGAGTCCGCCACCATAGCGTCGGCAACATCGCGCGTCTGGTACGCGGTGGATTCGAGCACGGCGCGAGCCAAGTGCTTGCGGTTAGCAAAGCGGGTCAGGCCCACGATGACGCCGCGAGCATCCGGGCGCCAGTACGGAGCGAAGAGTCCGGAGAAGGCCGGCACGATATAAACGCCGCCGTTGTCCTTAACTTCGCGCGCGAGGTTTTCGATGGACGCAGCGTTGGGGATGATCTGCAGGTTATCGCGCAGCCACTGCACCAGGGAACCGCCCATGGATACAGAACCCTCGAGGGCATACACGGGGCGCTCGCCCTCGCGCTGGAAGCAGACGGTGGTCAGCAGGCCGTTCTCAGAGAACTTTGGGGTAGTGCCCGTGTTCAGCAGGAGGAACAGGCCGGTTCCGTAGGTATTCTTCGCAGAGCCAGCGCGGAAGCAGCCTTGGCCAAACATCGCAGACTGCTGGTCACCCAGGATGGCGCGGATAGGCACACCGGAAAGCGAACCGCGCTCACGCACGGTACGGAAATCGCCCAGGGACGGGCGAATCTCCGGCAGCATGGACATCGGGATGCCCATTTCCTTACACAATTCCTCATCCCACTCCAGCTTTTCGATGTCCATCAGCAAGGTGCGGGAAGCGTTGGTGACGTCGGTGGCGTGCAGCGCTTCGCGGCCGGCATCGCCCTCGGCGCCGCCGGTGAGGTTCCACAGCAGCCAGCTATCAATGGTGCCGAAGAGCAAGTCGCCTGCCTCAGCACGCTCGCGGGCACCTTCGACGTTATCGAGGATCCACTTCACCTTCGGTCCCGCCGGGTAGGAGTTGATGATCAGACCGGTGCGGCGGCGCCACTTTTCTGGTCCTTCCTCACCCGAGAGTTCCTTACAGATGGCGGTGGTACGGGTATCTTGCCAGACAATGGCGTTGTAGACCGGCTTACCGGTGTGCTTATCCCACACCACGGTGGTCTCACGCTGGTTGGTGATACCTACCGAGTCAATGTCTTCCACGGTGATGTCGCCATTGGCAAGAGCCTCACCGACGGCGCGACGGGTATTGCTCCAGATTTCTTCCGGATCGTGTTCTACCCAGCCTTTTTCCGGGAAGATCTGCTCGTGCTCGAGCTGGCCAACGGCAACCTGCTCGCCGTTGTGGTCAAAGATGATGCAGCGCGTCGACGTGGTTCCCTGGTCGATAGCGGCGACGTATTTCTTGTTAGTCATGTGTCTAGTCTCCTATGCGAAGATGGAATTAGAGCGCAACGGACAGCAGGCCAACGGCCACGGCCGCGACCAATGGGGCCACGATGGGGACCCAAGCATAGCCCCAGTTCGCGCTGCCTTTGTCCTGGATGGGCAAGATGAATGCATAAGCAATTCGCGGGCCCAGGTCACGGACCGGATTGATGGCATAACCCGTAGGGGTACCAAGGGAAAGGCCAACCGCCACCACAACGAAAGCAACAGCAAAGTAGCTCATTGGGCCAAGCTCGCCGCCGGTGGGGCCGAAGGCGATGAACATCAACAGCACGCAGGTGGCGATGAACTCCGTTACCGCATTCCAGCCGTTCTTAGGATGTGCCGGCTTGGTAAAAAAGATACCGTTCGTGTCCTTATTGGCGCCGGTGACATTTCCGGCGTCGTCGTAATTATTGGCGTCGAAAAGCTGCTTGAAGGCAGCCCACGCCAGGATGGCGCCGAGGATAGCGCCGAGGATCTGGCCCAGGAAGTAGTACGGAACCAGGGACCACTCGAGCGAGCCATTGACGGCCAACATTACGGTGACGGCGGGGTTAAGGTGCCCGCCCGTGGGATCGGCCACGCTCGCGCCGACGAAAACCGCCATACCCCAGCCCAGGGCAATAACTATCCAATCGGAGCCGCGTGCGCCAGAGGTGCGCAGGTTTACCAGCGCACATACGCCGTTGCCTAGAAGGAGAAGCAACGCAGTGCCGATAAACTCCCACAGGAATGCATCAAATCCGGTCATAACTTATACCTCGTTTTGGGTGGGTCGGGCGGATCCTGCGCGCACCAAAATGTCATTGGCTTCGCGGTCAGTTACCGCAGCTTCTGCTTCAAGTTCGGCCTGCGTATGGGCCTTGAATTGGGATACCTCGCGCTCCTTGTCGGCGTCGCTCCAGCCCAGCAGCGGTGCCACAAAATCAGCAATGGCCGGGGCGGCGTTCACACCGCGGTCGCCGAACTCGATGGCGATGCGCAGGCGGCGGGACAGGATGTCTTCCAAGTGCAATGCACCCTCGTGGGTGACGGCGTAGCGGACCTCGGCCCACAGGTAGGACTCGGCACCAGGAACTGGCTCGAGCAAGGAGGCGTCCTCAGCTGCCGGTGCCAAAACCTCACCCAGCAGGGAGCCATAGCGGCCGAGCAGGTGCTCAATGAACTTCTCGCTCAGGTTGTAGCGACGAGCCAAGGATGGGACCTGGTTGGCCAAGGCGTGGTAGCCGGCGGCGCCCAGGATCGGGGTTTGCTCGGTGATAGACTCCGGGACCTTGGTATCCAGCTCCTCCACTGCCAGGTCCACGGCATCCTTACCGATGACGCGGTACGTGGTGTACTTACCGCCGGCAACAGAAACCATGCCTGGGGCCACGCGTGCAACCGCGTGGTTACGGGAAAGGTTGGTGGTGGAATCGGACTTGCCGGACAACAGCGGGCGCAGACCGGAGTAGACGCCCACGATGTCATCGCGGGTGATCTTGCGGCGCACGCGCTGGTTAACCTGATCCAAGATGTAGTCGATATCGGACTTGGTTGGTGCCGGATCTGGCAAGGAGAGGCCCTTTTCCCAATCGGTATCGGTGGTACCGATAATCCAGTACTCGCCCCACGGGATAACGAAGAGAACGGACTTTTCGGTAACGAAGCACAGGGCTGCCTCTGCATCGAGCGCATCCTTGGGCACGACGATGTGCACGCCCTTGGAGGCGTGAACGGTGAACTTGCCATCCACGCCGGCCATCTCTTGAATCTTGTCATTCCACACACCGGTGGCGTTGATAAAGACCTTGCCGCGCACGGTGGTCTCGCGGCCGGTGGCGGTATCGCGTACCTTGGCGCCTACGATGCGGCCGCCGCGGTCCTTGTCAAAGCCAATGACCTCGGTATTGGTACGTACATCGGCACCGTACTCTGCGGCGGTACGCAGCACGGTCATGGTGTGGCGGGCGTCATCAACCAAAGTGTCGTAGTAGCGCACGCCGCCCACAATGGCATCGTCCTTCAGACCCGGGGTCACCTTCAGCACGCCCTTGCGGGTAAGGTGCTTCTGCATTGGCACGCTCTTCGAGCCACCCATGAGGTCATAAAGAGTAAAGCCACCGAACATCATCACGCGCTCCCATACGTGGTGGGTCAGCGGGAAGATAAACTTCAGCGGCTTCACCAGGTGGGGTGCCAGGGTGGACATGTTCAGCTCGCGCTCCTTGAGGGACTCTGCCACCAGGCGGAAGTCAAACATGGCCAGGTAGCGCAGGCCACCGTGGAACATCTTGGAAGAACGGGAAGAGGTACCTGCGGCGAAGTCGCGCGCCTCAATGACGGCGGTCTTGAGGCCACGGGTAGCGGCGTCCGCTGCCGCACCGGCGCCTACGGAACCGCCACCGATGATGACTACGTCGTATTCCTTATCCGCGTACCCATTCCATAGATTTTCAAAGTATTCGGGGTTAAAGGATTGGTTGCTTTGCTGGGTCATTGCTGACCGCATCTCCTTCCTTGGTGCTAGCATGTGCCTGCGCCATAAATCCATGAATGAGATGGCAAAAGCACAGCTAAAAGCAGTTAAATTGTGGTTTCGGTGGAAAGATTCGCACCGCGACTGCAGAGACTTTATCTCCTGAAATCTATGTTAGGGGTCACGGACGTGAGTTACACATGTGGTTACTCACACGTAAGTTTCAGGCCCGTAAGCAGTCAGTTTTCCTAAAATACTTAGACATTCAAAAAGAAAAAACACCCCCTCGCGGGGGTGTAAAGCGGACGGAAAGCCCGCGCTATTTCTGCGCTAACCGCGCCATTGCTTCAAGCACTTCGGACATTCCGGCTTTCTCGGCAGAATAAGTGACCGCCTGGGCACCCTTAACCACCTCAATAGGGGCAGTTTCCAAAGCCACTACCGACATCCAGTCGAGGAAATCCTCATCCCCTTGCTCGTTAGCAAAGACCAAAACTTCTTCCGGCTTAGCTTGCAGATCCTCGAGGATGCACTCCACGCCTTGTACCGCGGTCGCGGCAGTGACGGACAGTGCAGCGGTATCGAGACGCGGCTGCACAGCACCCTCATCAAGGACAACGCTCCACACGGCTTGCGGAACTTCCACCTCACCGGCGGGTGATATCACAATCAGGACTTCGGCTGCCGGGTAGATATCTGCCAAAGCCTTGTGCAATCGCGGAGTCAGCGCGCCATCTTCCCAATTCAGCGCGCTGCTCTGCGCCACCACCACGCGGGGTATGGAAGAGAATTGCGCCTTCACGCGGTGCGGCAAGCGCGAGACGATAAGCCGGGATTGGGTAGCTGCCGCCAAAAGGCCTTGCTCTGCTACGGAACCGGCCCATATCTCCTTGCTGCTGGCCGCGATGGACGCTTGGGTTTGCGCGACCTCCGACTTCAGCTGCGCCATGACATCCGCGACCTTATCGCGACCTTCATCCAAGCCGCGGGTTGCCTCTTCTACCACGGCGTTGAGGTTGTTCTTGATCCACTCCAGGGTCTCCGGAGCGGTACGCGCCTTATTCTTTGGCTCCTCCCCGTCTTTTCCCTTGGCGGCGGCCATGTGGTTGCGCACCAAGTCAACCGTAGTAACGGAGACGCGTTCTTTGAGGCCCACTAGATCGTCGCGCAGTCGGCGTACGCGGTGGCGTTCGGTTTCCACTTCAGCATCGCGGGCTTCTGCCTCTTCAAGGGTAGGGGCCCCTCCACCTTTACGGGCGGGCACCCAGTATTCACCGGCAGGCATGGGTCCAAATTCGGCTTCGTACTGCTCCCATAGCCCTTCCAACGCCTCTTGCATGCGGCGTCGAATCTCCGCGGTATCAGCCTCCGCATCGCCGGTGGGATAGTACGGTTCGAGGGCGGTAATAAAGACAGGGGTCTTGGTCCGTCCCAGGTTCTTTTTGTGCCCCTTGGTCCACAGGCGCTGCGAACCAAAAATGACCTGTGGGATTACTGGCACCCCCGCCTCATAGGCAATGCGGGAGGCGCCACTTTTCATGCTGCGGATTTCAAAGCTGCGGGAAATTGTGCCTTCAGAAAACACGCCCACGAGCTCGCCGTCCTTGGCCAGCTGTACCGCCTGGAGGAAGGAGGCGCTGCCATCGATACGGTCAACGGGCACGTGGTGCATGGCCTTTAACAACGGACCCGCCACCGGTGCTTTAAAGATTCCAGCCTTAGCCAGGAAGCGCACCAGACGCTTCTTGCGATAGGCCAAAAAGGCGCCGAAAAGGAAATCCATGTAGCCGGTGTGGTTGCAGACCAACACCGCGCCGCCCTGATCGGGGATATTTTCTTCCCCCGAAAGGCGCATTTTTAATCCCTGTGCCAGAGTCACCCCCCTGCCAATGTGGGTGATCTGGCGGTACAGGAAATTCGTCGCAGCGTTCATAACTCTCCAGGACGACGGCGGACTTACTGCGGGGTCAGGACATCCTTGCCCACGAAGGGGCGCAGGGCCTCAGGGACAACGACGGAGCCGTCGGCCTGCTGGTGGTTTTCCAGAATGGCTACGAGCCAGCGGGTAGTCGCCAGCGTGCCGTTCAGGGTAGCTGCGGTCTGGGTCTTGCCGTTCTCGTCGCGGTAGCGAGTGGACAGGCGGCGCGCCTGGAAGGTGGTGCAGTTCGAAGTGGAGGTTAGCTCACGGTAGGTGCCTTGGGTAGGAACCCAAGCCTCATTGTCGAACTTGCGGGCCGCCGAAGAACCGAGGTCGCCACCGGCAATATCGATGGTACGGTAGGGCAGTTCCATGGCTGCAAGCATGTCCTTTTCCATGGACAGAAGGCGCTGGTGCATTTCTTCCGCGTCCTCCGGCTTGCAGTAGACAAACATCTCCAGCTTGTCGAATTGGTGGACGCGCAGGATGCCGCGAGTGTCCTTACCGTGGGAGCCAGCCTCACGGCGGAAGCAGGAGGACCAGCCAGCGTACTGCAGCGGGCCATTGGAGAGGTCGATGATCTCATCCTTGTGGTAACCGGCAAGGGCCACCTCAGAGGTACCGACGAGGTACATATCATCGGCCGGCAGGTAATAAACCTCATCGGAGTGCTGGCCCAAGAAACCGGTGCCGGACATAATGTCTGGGCGAACCAGGACTGGCGGGATCATCAGCTTGAAGCCAGCTTCGCGTGCCTTCTGCGCCGCGAGCATCAGCATTCCCAGCTGCAGGAAGGCACCATCGCCGGTGAGGTAGTAAAAACGAGCGCCGCCTACCTTAGCGCCGCGCTTGACGTCAATGAGGCCGAGGGACTCGCCCAACTCAAGGTGGTCCTTTGGCTCGAAGTCGAACTCAGGAATCTGGCCTACTTCTTCTACCACTACGAAGTCATCTTCGCCGCCGGCCGGGGCACCTTCGACCACATTATCGAGCTTGTACTGCAGCTCTTCCACCTTGGCCTCAGCGGCAGACTGTGCCTCTTCCGCCTCCTTGACCTTGGCCTTCAGCTCATTGGAGCCCTCCAGCAGTGCCGGACGCTCCTCTGGGGAGGCTTGGCCAATCTTCTTGCCAAAAGCCTTCTGTTCAGAGCGCAGTTCGTCGGCCTTTTGGATAGCAGCGCGGCGCTGCTCATCAGCTTCCAAGAGCTGGTCTACGAGGGAGGGATCCTCACCTCGGTTCACCTGGGAAGCACGGACAACGTCGGGGTTTTCGCGGAGTAGCTTGAGATCAATCACGAATGTAAGTTTAGCGTATTGACAACATCTTGCGGTGGTAATAACCAGCGAATTATGATGGCTTTATGTCCGCCGTTCAGCTCCCCGCCCGCACAATTACGGACGGTTCCGTTCCAAAACACACCCAATTGCACGATATCCTCGAAGAATTGTGCCGCACGACCCTCAAACCCGGCGATATCCTGCCTGGCGAGAGGCTTCTTGAAGAAACCTATGGCGTGTCACGGATCACGGTACGCCGCGCCATCGGAGATCTTGTCGCGGCCGGAAAATTGCGGCGCGTCCGCGGAAAGGGCACCTTCGTAGCGCCCAATCCCCTTGTCTCCCGGCTCCACCTAGCCTCATTCTCGGATGAGATGGGCGCACAAGACGTCACCGCCTCCTCCAAAATCCTTACCAGCGGCCGCAGCAGCGCCCCGGAGGATGCCGCCCTCTTTTTTGATACGCCCGCCCAGACCGAACATATTCACCTGCGCCGCCTGCGCTTAGGCGATGGCGAGCCCTACTCCATTGATGACGGCTGGTATAACTCCACGTATGCGCCCAGCCTGCTAGAAAATGACACCTACAATTCGGTCTACGCCATTCTCGACTCCGTCTTTGACGTACCCATCACCGATGCGGATCAAACGGTCTCGGCGATTTCAGCCAATGCGGACACTGCTCCGCTTCTCGACGTCCCCGTGGGCACCCCACTGCTGCACATCGTGCGCTACTCCCGCTCGGGCGATAGGCCGGTGGAGTGGTGTTCCTCCGTCTACCGCACCGACCGCTACCGCCTGACTACCCGGGTGGCTAGGGAGAACAGTATCTAGCCAGCACCCTGCTTAACAGGTAAGATTAAGGGCCTTATGAAGAAATCACCTGCGTGGCGTTCCGCTGTGGCCGTCCAGATTGTCTTGATTGCGGCAATCGCGGCGGCCGTTTTCATGGGCATCTATGGCGTTATCAGCTCCCACAAATCTGGTGGCGACGATACTACCGCCGCCCAGCAGCACAATAGCGGGGATACTTCAGAAACCGCCGCTCCTAAACCGGAGCCTTTCACCGCTGCGGCCGCCGGCGCTTGCTTGACGTGGGACATCGCCCAGGATGGCTCCGCCACTGGGTTCAAGGAAGTGCCGTGCTCGGAACAGCACCGCTTCGAGGTTTCCAAGACCGAAGACCTAAGCATCTACCCCACTAGCGAATTCGGCCCTGATGCCACCCGCCCAGCGCTAACCCGCCAACACCAATTGCGCGATGAGCTGTGCGAATCCGCCACTGTGGGCTACCTGCACGGTAAGTGGGATCCGAATGGTAAGTACGATGTGGCGTCCATTCTGCCGCCGCAGTCCGCCTGGGATCGCGGCGACCGCACCTTGCTGTGCGGCCTGCAAACCACCGATGATCACGGCGTACCGCAGCTTACCGTCGGCAACGTCGAGGCCTCCGAGCAGGCAAACCTCGCCAAGCCGGGCGAGTGCTTAGCCATCGATGACAAGCAGGTTCCGCACGTCGTTGACTGCGCTAAGCCCCACCAAATGGAGACCGTTTCCGTCATTGATGTGGGCAAGCAGTTCCCCGACGGCTACCCGGATGGCAAGGATATGGACAAGTTCTTATCCGATACGTGTACCGCCGCCACCGAGGACTACCTTGGCGGCGAGGAGCAGCTCTACCAGTCCACGCTGCAACCATTCTGGGGCTCTATCACCGAGGCCTCGTGGAACGGCGGCACCAAGTCCGTCAATTGCTCCCTTGTGCATGCCCGCAAAGGCGGCGGTTTCTCTGCCATCACCGGTTCCGCTACCGGTGGACGCCAGGCGCTGACTATCGACGGCCAACCGCCGGAGGAACGCCCTGAGCGCAATCCACTGCGTGAGGACAAGGACAAGAGCCCGGCACCCGAGTCTGCCGCCCCCGCCCCGGCCCCAGCGCCCTAATGGTCGAGGTATCAGAAGAGCGCTTCGATGAGATGGTCAACGAGGCGCTGGATCAAGTCCCCGAGGAATTCGTGCGCCGCATGCGCAACCTCGTCATTTTGGTCGAAGATGAAAATCCCGATAACCCTATGCTGCTAGGGCTCTACGAGGGCGTAGCACTGCCCCGCCGCACCTTCGATCACACCGGTTTCCTGCCCGATGCGATCTTCATTTACCGCAACACGCTGCAACGCTGGTCCGGCAGCGAAGAGGAATTAGCAGAGCAGGTGAAGGTCACCGTATTCCACGAACTCGGCCATTACTTTGGCCTCGAGGAAGAGGAGCTGCACCGCTTGGGCTGGGGCTAGAGCTCCGTATCCGCCCACCGGGTCAACGTCCACTCACCAAAATCCTTGCCGCGCGGTTCTATCACCATAAAGCGACAATTGGCCAGGTAGCCGGTATAGGCAAAGTCGGAGTCAACACCCGTGGCATGTTTGGTGACCACGCGGATGGCGGCGCCGTGGCTGACAAGGATGACATCGTGGTCGTCGGCAAGCTGCTCCGCAATGCCTTCCAGCACCGGCTGGTAGCGCGCCAGCACATCATCCAAGGTCTCGCCGCCTTCCATCCCGGCGCCGCGCTCGCCATCGCACCAGCCACGCATGGCCACCATGTGCGACCTATGGGCATCCTCGCTGCCGTCCATCTCCCAGTCACCGGCGAAAATTTCGTGCACGCCGGCGATTACGTCAACGCGCTGGGAAAATTCCGGCATTCCGCGCTCCTGCTCAAAGGCGCGTGCCGCCAGCATCGCGGTCTGCTGAGCGCGCAGGGCAATGGAGCATTTAAATTCCACCTCGCGCTCGCCCACCAACTGCGCAAGTTCCTGGCCTACCTCCGTGGCTTGGTCACGCCCGCGCTCGGTAAGCTCCGCTCCGGGCGGACGGGTATCGAGGAAGCGGGAAATATTGGAATAGGTCTGGCCGTGGCGCAGCAGGATAATTCTTCCGGGCATGCTTCTAGATTATTGGCCCCTGCGTGCCCGCGCTACCCAATCATCCGCCGCCGCCAGATCGCGCGGTGGCTTGCCCGCCGGGGTTGCCGCCGGCCAGGAGCCAAGGAAAAGCAAGTCCTCTGCCCGCAACCACAAGGCCCGCAGTGCCTCCGCCACCGGCTGATCGTCAATGTGCCCAATGAGGTCCACATAAAACCGGTACGTACCAAAGGACTCCCGCGTCGGCCGCGACTCAATCCGGGACAGGTCCACCCCGCGGTGCGCAAAGTCCTGCAACGCCCCCACCAGGCTGCCTGGCTCATTTGGCAGGGTGAAGATGACGCTGGTGCGGTCCTGGCCAGTCCTTGCAGTGGGTTTTCCCGGACGCCCCACCAGGACAAAGCGCGTTGCGGCACCCTCGACATCTGCCACGCCCTGGGCGATGGTCTCCAACCCAAAGATCTCGGCGGCCCGCGCCGGAGCTGCGGCCGCATCCGCTTCCCCACGGGCTACAGCCTCAGCCGCGGCGGCATTGGAACTGGCCGGCACGAACTCTACCTCCGGCAAATTGTCTTTTACCCAACCGCGGATTTGCTGGAATGCCACCGGGTGGGTGCTCAGCCGCGCAATGTCACCCGCGCCCTGCCGGGTCATGATGCTAAAAGCCACGGGGACATCCACCTCGCGGTAAATCTGCACCGGTTCGGCTTCAACGAGCGCATCAAAGGTAGTGGTGACAGCGCCATCGACGGAATTTTCAATGGCTACGCAGGCGTACTCGGCGTGCCCGGCGCGCACGGCGGCCACGGCCTCCGAAGGCGAGCCAACCGGCATGGTCTCTACCTGCGGCAGGTGCGCGGCAAACTTATGCACAGCCGCTTCCGTAAAGGTGCCGGCCGGACCGAGGAAGGCGATGGTGGTAGTCATGCACGTCACCTTAGCCCACTAGACTGGTGCCCCATGGACTTTTCCGTAGAACAACTCCGCGCGGATCTGCACGGCCTTGTCCCCGAGGAGCACGGTTTCACCTACCTGGATGTAGACCGCGAGCCCTCCGGTCGAGGCCGGCTGAGCGGCTGGGTCCTCTCCGCTAAGGATCTCTGCGATGTCCGCGGCATGCCCACTACCTTGGGAAATGTCGATCGCACTTACTACCCCGAGCGCAGCGATGCCTTTATCGAGGCCTTGGAGAAGCAGGGGGCGCGCATCATCGGGAAGTCCTCCACCCCGGAGTTGGGTCTGCGCGT
Source organism: Corynebacterium sp. c3Ub_189 (assembly GCF_039907195.1). Taxonomy (NCBI): domain Bacteria; kingdom Bacillati; phylum Actinomycetota; class Actinomycetes; order Mycobacteriales; family Corynebacteriaceae; genus Corynebacterium; species Corynebacterium sp. c3Ub_189. Next base: position 129,116 of record NZ_JASBOF010000004.1, read on the forward strand.
GGATACGGAGCCGGTGGGCCTGCCCCATCCCGATAACCCCCTCTATCCCGGCTGCACTCCGGGTGGTTCCTCGGGCGGAGCGGCGGTACAGGTCGCGCGGGGGTTGCTGCGCGCGGCGCACGCCAGCGATGGCGGCGGTTCCATCCGAGTGCCGGCCGCGGCCTGCGGCGTGGTGGGCTTTAAACCGGCAGGTGATGAACTGGGCGTGCAGGGCTTTATCACCCGGACCGTGGCCGATAATGCCTTTCTGCATGGCCACCGCATGATCACCCCGCGCGCCCGCATCGGCCTGCTCGTAGAGCCGCTGTTTTGCGATGCCAACGTCGATGCCCACCACCTGCGCGCCGCCCGCGAGGCCGCCCAACGCCTACAGGCAGCCGGCTTCACCGTGGTGCCCATTTCCCCGTATCCGCAGGCCCGAGCTACCTTTGCGCATTTCCGCACGACCTTTACCTCCCGCCTGGCGGGGCTTAACCCGGCGGCGGGCTATGCGGAGTGGATTGCTAAGCAGGGCCGGCGCGTGAGCGCCTCTGAGCTGGCCGCGGCGCGGGCGCATGTCCGGCAGCTACCTGGCTTGCTGGCCCAAGAGTGGGGAGTCGATGCCATCCTCACCCCAATGCTGACCACGGACCCGCCGCGTATTGGTTCTTTCCTGTCCCTGCCCCATGCGGAGAATTTCGCGGCCCAGACCCGGTGGTCTCCGTGGGGTTCCCTCTTCAACATGGCCCGCCTGCCAGCCATTTCCGTGCCATGGGCCGTTCCCAATCACCCGCCGGTGGGCGTGCACCTGGGAGGCATTACGCTTTCCGACGCCGCCCTGCTCGGCCTCGCCCACATCCTCCACCCATGACCAAGTCCTTACGCGCCGAGCTGCTCATCGTCCTCACCCTCACTTTCGGCATTTCCGGGGTGCGGGCGGTGTTGAACCTCATCAATTCCCTGGCCGCACCGCAGCGGCTCGACGAGCAATCGGTCACGCTCAATTCCAGCCAATCCTCCCTTGTCTGGGTGGATATGGGACTGCAGCTGTGCTCGGCCGCCGTGCTCTTTTCCTATGGAGCCTTAGCGCTTTTCCTGCTGGCCAAGGACCGCATAGTGCCCCGTGCCCACCGCGCCCGCGACTGGCTAGAAGGCGCAGGGCTTGCCGCCCTCATTGGCATCCCGGGGCTCGCCCTGTATGTCGCGGCGGTGCACTTGGGGTGGAGCAAGGAGGTCATCCCCGGCGACTTCGCCAATGCTTGGGTGGAAATTCCCGTTTCCCTCCTCAAGGCCGCTGCCAACGCCTTCGCGGAGGAAACCGTGGTGGTGATGTGGCTTATGACGCGCTTGCGCCAGGCCCGCTGGTCGCTGCCAGCAGCGCTGGCCGCAAGCTCCATTCTCCGCGGTTCTTACCACCTCTACCAGGGCGTTTCCGCTGGCTTTGGCAATATCATCATGGGTTTAATTTACGGCTATTACTACCACCGCACGGGGCGGGTATGGCCTTTGGTCATAGCGCATTTTCTTATCGACGCCGTCGCTTTCGTGGGTTATTCCTTCCTGTGAAAATGCCCGTAGGGGACGTCGCGAAGCAGGCGTTGCTCCCTGCTCCTTGTAAGGTATAGCGCATGACTGAATCAGGACGAGATCCGCATCGGGAGGCCCGCCGCGCCGGCGACGACTCCTCCACTGAATTCGTCCTTGGGGCCGATGGACGTCCCCTCAAGGATCGATACGGCCGCCCCATTCGACGCCGTTCCTCCGCCCGCCCGGCACCGCGGCGCGTGGAACCCGAGCAACAATCCTTCCGCGCTCCGCAGCCACAGCAACAGCCCCCGCGCCGCACTCCGCCCCCAACGCCGAGCCGCTACCCCAGCCAGTACCGCGCGCAGCAGCGCCCGCCTCGTCGTACCGAGCCGCGCCCGGCGCCCCGGCAGCGCCCGCACAGCCGCCGCAAGAAGGTCAATCCGGCCAAGCGCGCCCTCGGGTGCGTTGGCTTGGCGCTCGTTGTCCTACTGGTATTCAATCTCGTCTTCATGTTCTGGACCGATGCCCGCCTCACCCGCGTGGAGGCGCTGCCAGAAGAACAAGTGTCTAATACCGCCGGCACCAATTGGTTGCTCGTCGGCTCCGATTCCCGCCAGGGACTCAGCGAGGAACAGCAGGCGGAGCTCGGCACCGGTGGTGATGTGGGCGAGGGCCGCACCGATACCATCATGTTGCTGCACATCCCCCGCACCGGCAAGGCCAAGCTCGTTTCCATCCCACGCGATAGCTACGTGGAAGTCCCCGGTTTTGGCATGGACAAGATCAATGCCGCCTTTACCTACGGTGGACCACAGCTCCTTACCCAAACCGTCGAAGGCACGACCGGTCTGCGCATCGACCACTATGCCGAGATCGGCATGGGCGGCCTAGCCAATGTGGTCGACTCCGTGGGTGGGGTAGACGTATGCGTGAAGGAACCCATCAATGACCCGCTGGCCGGCATTGATCTCCAAGATGGCTGCCAGAAGCTCAAGGGCCGCGACGCCCTCGGGTACGTGCGCACCCGCGCCACCGCCATGGGTGACCTTGACCGCGTGCAGCGACAGCGCGAATTCTTCTCCGCATTGCTGGATAAGGTTGCTTCCCCAGCCACCCTGATTAACCCATTCCGCGCCTTCTCCTTGGTCAACCACACTGCCTCCTCGTTCATCGTGGACGAGGGCGACCACGTCTGGCACCTCGCCCGCGTGGCACTGGCCATGGGCTCCGGTGTAGACACCGAGACCGTCCCCATCGGCGGTTTCCAAGATACCGAGGTGGGCAACGTCGTCCTCTGGGACGATGAAGCAGCCGCCGGGTTGTGGGATTCTTTCAAATAGCGATCAAAAAATGGCCCTTCCTCTACCGGGGAAGGGCCGTTTCCTGTCTTTAGCGCAAGGTCACCTGGCGGGACTTAATGTTTTCTAGCTGCTTGCGCTCATCGGCGCTCAGCTGAGCATCATTAGAGATTTCTTCCTCCAAGGCCTTGTCCACGCGGGTGAGGTGGTCCTCATAGGAAGTGTGGTCCACCTCTGGATCCAAGTCGAAGACCGGAGCGATGAGACCGTGGGTGCGGAAGACACCGGCGAACTTGGTGCCCTCGCCCAAGTTCAGCTCGCCGCGGGCGGCGACGCGCGCCAGTGCGTTCAGGAATGCGGATTCATCGTCATTCGGGCGGACCCAACGGATGTGGGCCTTGCCGCCGCCGACATTTGCCCAGAAGGCCGCACCGGTGATGTTCTCGCCCACCTGGTGGGACTCGATGACGGAATCATTAGCGGCGCGTAGCGACTGCGCAATCTGCGGGGTGACCTGTGCTCCCTCCGGAATCCACCATTCGAAGTCCTGGTGGACCTGCACATCGAGGGTAGTGGAGGCATCGATAAGCTCCTCCAGCTTCGGCTCCGAACCGTCAGCCGCGGTGGATTCCAGGGTGGCGCCCGGCTCATTATTCTTCACCCAGTTAAGGGCAAAGGCGAGGTCGCGGCCCGGGTTGTGGGTGTGGGACTGCACCTGCAGGCCCACGAAGGCATCGCCGCCAAATTCGGTGTCCCGAATAAGCGCAGCAGAAGCACCCGGCAGGACGGTGGCTACATACACGTTCTTATCGCAGCCTTTAACGTCAAGCTTGGCAAAAGCGGAGGGGACGAACTCCTGCATGGCGACCAGGGAGGCCTCCGCAGCAAGTCCGCCGTAGGGGCGGGGATCCTTTTCCAGGGCAGCGCGCTCCTTGGCGCGGGCAGCGAGCTTTGCCTGGCGGCGGGACATGCCCTCAGGCAGCTGTTCCTTGTTCTTTTTCTTCTTGGCCATGCCTCCAAGATACCTGCTTACTAGAGCTCAATGGCATGTAGGGCCACTTCGGGTTGGTTGGTAGCGAGCATATCTACCCCGTTAGCCCACGCCCACTTCATGTCCTCCGGCTTGTCTACGGTCCACAAGTAGGTAGGCAATCCCTGCGCGCCGATAATTGCCGGCTGCAGCTTCGCGCGCAGCAACGATACGCCGAGCGCGGTGGGCTTGGACAGCATTACATCGGGACGGTTGACATGGCGCTCCCAATCGCGACGAAGATAAATCCGGTCCATGTGCGGCGCCAAATTCTGCATGCGGCGGATGGCGTGGTGGGAAAAGGAAATGACGTGGATCCGGGGGTCATCGAAAAGCCCCGCATAACGCAAGCGCAACACCGTTTGCTCCTCCAGGATGTCACCCTGCCCGGAGGGGTGCTTGGTCTCGATATAAAGGTGGTGCGGTGTGCCCTGAAGTAGTTCCAAGAGTTCATCGAGAAGCATCATGCGCTGGCCCGAACCGATGTCAACGCCGCGCAATTCTTCCCAGTCCATCTTGGAGATGCGGCCGGGGCGCCCCGCGGTGCGGTCCAACGTGGGATCATGCTGAACCACTACTTTTCCATCGCGCGTCAAGCGCACATCGCACTCGACGCCGTGAATTGGCAAATCTAAGGCTTTTTCAAAAGCTAGAGGGGACAGCTCCGGATATTTTCCGGAGTATCCCCTATGAGCGACAATCTTCACTAGCCGAAGAACTCTTCCTTGATGTCATTCAGGGTCTTGGCAGAAGCATCGAAACGCTCCTTTTCGTGCTCATTGAGCTGCAGCTCAATCGCGCGCACGATGCCGGAGCGGTTGATGATGGCAGCGGTACCGATGTAGAGATCCTCTACACCGTACTCCCCCTGCAGGTAAGCAGATACTGGCAGCGCCACGTCCTGGTTCTGGATGACGGCGGCGGTGATACGGGCCAGGCCCATGCCGATACCGAAGGAAGTGGAGCCCTTAGCGTCAATGATGGAGTAGGCGGCATCGCGGGTGTCTTCGAAGATCTTCTCGATGCGCTCTGCATACTCCGGATCCGTATCCAGCTTCTTGGACATCGGGACACCTGCGATATTCGCGGTGGAGATGGCTGGCAGCTCGGAATCGCCGTGCTCGCCCACGATGTAGGCGTGAACGGACTTCGGTGCAACATCTTCCAGCTCGCCCAGCATGTAGCGGAAACGAGCGGAGTCCAGCACGGTGCCGGAGCCGATGACGCGCTTGTGGTCCAGGCCGGAAGCCTTCCATACAGCGTAGGTCAGGATATCCACTGGGTTGGAGGCAACCAGGAAGATGCCATCGAAGTCATTCGCCATGACATCGGAGACGATGCTGTTCATGATCTTGACGTTCTTGCCCACCAGGTCCAGGCGGGTCTCACCCGGCTTCTGTGCGGCACCGGCGCAAATGACGACCATATCGGCGTCTGCGCAATCGGCGTAGGTGCCCTTGGTGACGCGGGTGCGGGTCGGGGCCCAGACAACACCGTGGTTGAGGTCCATGACGTTGCCTTCTAGCTTCTTTTCATCGATGTCGATGATTGCCAGGTGGTCAACGATGCTTTGGTTGATGAGAGCGAAGGCGTAAGCGACTCCCACATCGCCGGCGCCGATGAGGACTACTTTGTTTCCAACATGATTTGCCATGACCCCATTGTGCAACTTTGTGGAGATTTTTGCACGGGCTAAATCTCACACTGAAATTCCCACCGAAATCTGGGACAATCGGACATTATGAAACGCGCTCTCCGCCGCGCTGCACTAATCGCTCTTGGCGTAGCCGCGGATCTCACGCCCATCGTCCGTATGACCAGCCGGCAAACCTTACCGCCCAATATGTCGGCTGGAATTTTGGGTGCGGAATTAGCTACGTGGGCGGCTGTTTCGCCCTCCTTACTTCCCCGCCCGTGGTGGGTGACCGCTGCCAACGTGGCAATCGGGCAGGGCATTGGGCATCTAGGTGCGGCGTCAACAAGCTTCGTGCTCAATAGCATTGGCAAGCGCCCGCAGGACCGCCTCGGACCACAACATCGACAAATTATGCACCTTGCTATTGGCGCCGGGACTGCATTTAATGCCGTGCTTTCGCTGCGCAACCAGAAGAAGCAGGCGGAGTTGGTCAATAAGCAGCTCGTGCGCGGTCCCGCCACGGCGGCCATCGGCTTGGCCGCGGGCACCGCGGGCTACGGCACTCTCCTACTCATCGGGGAGGCCACGCAGCTTGCCGTCACTAAACTGTCACGCCAGCTAGGCCGGTGGGTGCCTGCACTCGTTGCTTGGCCGGTGGTTACCGCAGGACTGAGCCTCACGGCGTTTGCACTTTCTGACCGCGTGGTCTTTCGACGCTGGCTACGCTCGCTATCGCACCAAGCGCAGCGAATAAATAAGCAGATTTTCCCTGGCACCTCCATGCCCTGGGAGCCGGAGCGCTCCGGCAGCCCGTGGTCGCTCGAGCCGTGGTCGGCATTGGGACAACAGGGACGCCGCTTTGTCTCCAACGGCCCCCGAGCCCGCGATATCCGCACAGTGACGGGAACCGATGCAAAGGAACCCATCCGTATCTACGCCGGATACATACCAGGGCGCTCCTTCCAGCAATCCGCGGAAAAGATCCGCGCCGAACTCGAACGCACCGGTGCCCTGCGGCGCGAAACTATCGTCATCCAAATGCCTGCCGGCTCGGGATGGATCAATAACTGGGGTGCGTGCTCCTATGAGTTTTTGACCGGCGGTGATTGCGTCACCGTCACCATGCAATATTCCTACCTGCCTTCGGTTTTTTCCTACCTCGTGGATAAGAATGCACCGAAGCAAGCGGCCCGTGAATTGATTCGGGTGGTACAAGAAGAAATAGATAGGCTGCCTAAAGAAAACCGCCCGCGGCTTTATTTCGCAGGTGAATCGCTTGGCGCCTACGCCATTATGGATAACTACCATAATGCGGAAGACCTACTTTCCGCGTGCAATGGCGCGGTCTTTTCTGGGCCTCCGCGCATGACGCACTTTACCCAGCGCCTGCGCCGGGATATTGGTTCCCTAGAACGCCTGCCCGTTATCGATGGCGGCAAGCATGTGCGCTACGCGGCGGCCCCTGACCATACGCTGCACGACGCCTTTGGCAATGACTACGCCCATACCTGGCGCCGCCCCCGCATGCTCATTGCCCAGCACGCTTCCGACGCCATCGTGTGGTGGGATCTCAACCTTCTCGTGCGCAGGCCCACCTGGATTCATGAACCGCAGCCGGAAGCGCTGCACGCGGATACCTTCCGGCAGCTGCATTGGGTTCCGTTCATTACCTGGTGGCAAATTGGCTTGGACCAGATCAATTCCCTCAACGTCCCTGGCGGGCACGGACACAACTATTTTGAGGAAATGCTCTGGTATTGGGATGAGGTCTTAGGATCCCAATCCCGCCAATCGCTCACGCCGAAGCTGGCCAAAAAGATCGCCCGCTTTATCCGGCGCGACGCTTAGTCGCATTTCACCCCAGTACTGTGGTGCGGGCAGTACCCATTAGGCACCTTATATAAGTACTGCTGATGCTCATCCTCAGCCAGGTAGTACTCCCCAGAATCAGTTTCGGAGAGGAGTTTGACCTCCGTGGTGGTATCCCCGAATCCGAATTCCTTGAGTTTCTTCGCATAGGAATCCACGATGCCCTGGATTTCTGCGCGCTCTTCCTCCGTGCGTGGGTAGAAAGCAGAGCGGTATTGCGTTCCTACATCGTTGCCCTGGCGGAAGCCCTGCGTGGGATCGTGGGCTTCTAGAGCTTGTACGACAAGATCGCGCAGGCTGATGCGCTGCGGGTCATAGACCACCTCCACCGCCTCGGCATGGTTGGTTAGCCCACGGCACACCTCGTAGTACGTGGGATTTGGGGTGGTGCCGCCCGCATAGCCCACCGAGGTGGATTCCACGCCTTCGGTCTCCCAAAACATCTTCTCCGCACCCCAGAAACATCCCAACGCGATAAGAATGGAGCGCTGCCCGTCCTTCCACGGCCCGGTAATCGGTGTTCCTAAAACGGCGTGCGGGGCGGGGTCCACGATTGGCTCCGCTCGTCCCGGCAGAGCATCGTCTGCAGCAACAAGTTTGGGCTCCGACTTAAACATCCACATAAGGTATAGCTCCTTCCTTATTCCTTCTTCCCAACGTTGTACTGCGAAAAGCTATTCCGCGGCCAGTTAATATTCGCGCTAGTTCCACAATTCGAATTAATCATGGCGAAATCTTTCCACCGTGCCTATCATCGGGACACGTACCCGAAGAAAGGATTTAACAAATGGCTGTTTACGAACTTCCTGACCTCCCATACGCATTCGACGCACTGGAGCCACACATCTCCGCAGAGATCATGGAGCTCCACCACGATAAGCACCACGCAACCTACGTTGCTGGCGCTAACGCTGCACTCGAGGCACTCGAGGAAGAGCGCAACGGTGAGGCTAACCCGGATCGCATCCGCGCCCTCTCCAAGAACTTGGCGTTTAACTTGGGTGGCCACACCAACCACTCCATCTTCTGGAAGAACCTGTCCCCGAACGGTGGCGGCGAGCCAACCGGCGAGCTGGCAGAGGCCATCAACCGCGACTTCGGCTCCTTTGAGAAGTTCAAGGCTCACTTCTCCGCTGCTGCTACCTCCCTGCAGGGCTCCGGCTGGGCCGTTCTGGGCTACGACCACATTGCTGGCCGCCTCATCATCGAGCAGCTGACTGACCAGCAGGGTAATACCTCCATCAACTTCACCCCGCTGCTGATGCTGGATATGTGGGAGCACGCTTTCTACCTGCAGTACAAGAACGTTAAGGCTGACTACGTTAAGGCCGTATGGAACGTCTTCAACTGGGATGACGTTGCTGAGCGTTTCGCTGCAGCCACCAAGTAACTCCTTTTAGTTACTTCGGCCGCCCCTTCGGGGCGGCTTTTTCTATGCCCGGATAAATTCCCGGAATTGCTGCACTGGGGGCGCATCGTCCCCGGCGCGCCACACTAAACCGAGCTCGCGGTACGCTGGCGGCGTAAGGGGGATCAGGCTCCCCACCTGTAGATACGGATCATCCAGCGGCAAAAGCGCCACCCCGAGTCCTGCCGCTACCAGCCCCGCAACGGTAGTAAGTTCCATCGATTCGAAGACGAGGTGGGGACTAAAGCCAGCGTCGTCTGCAAGGGCATCGAGAAGCATGCGCGTGCCATAGCCTGGGAGCATGCCGATGAACGGGTCTGCAGCGAATTCCGCTAGTCTCACCTCCCGCCGGTTCGCCGCCCAGTGGTCTTCTGGCACAGCAAGGCCTAGTCGCTGCACCTTAATCTGGTGCCAGCCCAGTGCTGCATCAGGCCGTGGGCCCACGAGGGCAAGGTCGGATTCGCCGTTTTCCACCCTGCTCACCAGCTCCTGCGCCGCGCCTTGATGCAGACGAATATCTACGTGCGGGTGCTGCGCGCGATAGCTCTTGAGCAGGTCCGGAACTAGCCAGGTGCCCAGCGAGTGCATGAAATCTAGGCGCACGGTGCCGCGTTCTGGATCCATGAGGCGGGCAACATCGTCCCGCCCTACCTGGTAGGCGCGGAGCATTTCCCGCCCAGCCGCAGCGAAGGCCCGCCCGCGCGAATTCACGTGCAGGGTGCGCCCAGTGCGCTCGAAAAGGCGGGCGCCAAGACTAGCTTCTACGCGCTGTACCCGGCGGGTCAGCGCGGATTGGGAGATTCCCAGTTCATCGGCCGCAGCACCCACGCGACCTTGATCCACCACGGCGAGGAAGCCGCGGACATCCTCCACATTCATGCATGCTCCGCATCGTTTAGTGTATTTTTCCACATTTTACACATGCTGCATGTCCGGGCAGGCTAAATGATATGACTCGAACGCGGCGCGCAACGGTAGCCATGCTCCTTGTAGGCTTGGCTATATTCTCCAGCCTGTATTCCACCCAAGCCATTCTTCCGACGCTGGTACACAACATGGGCCTTTCTTCCACTGAAGCGGCCATGACCGTATCGGCCGCCACGGGCGCGCTGGCCCTATGCGTGGTGCCCGCATCGATTCTCTCCGAGCGTTTCGGCCGCGGACGTATTCTGCTCATTTCGGCCGTTGCCGCGACCGGCGTGGGGCTCATTGTGCCCCTCGCCCAGGAGGGGTGGCAGCTCATCGTGGTACGCGGCCTGCAGGGTGCGCTGCTGTCCGGCGCCCCCGCCACGGCAATGGCATGGCTTTCTGAAGAACTCGATGACAAAGCCCTGCCGCGGGCTATGGGCCTATACATTGCAGGCACCTCCGTCGGTGGCCTTACCGGCCGCCTCATTCCCACCGGACTGGTGGAGATTTCCACGTGGCGCTGGGCGCTCTTCGGCTCGGCGCTGGTCTCACTCGCCTTTGCCATTACATCGTGGCTGCTGCTTCCTACCCAATGCAATTTCCGGCCTAAATCCATCCATCTCAAGACCGAAAGCAGGGCACTTTTGAGCCATTGGGCAAACCGGGATTTGGCCTTGCTCTTTCTCACCGCATTCCTGTCCATGGGCACGTTCGTCTCCATGTATAACTTCTTAACCTTCCGGCTTATCGATGATTTTGGGCTGACCCCTTCGCTAGCCGGCTTGGCCTTCCTGTTCTACCTTTCTGGCACTTGGTCCTCGGCTCGGGCTGGAGCGCTAGTGGCGCGGATCGGCCACGGGAAGACCCTGTGCGGCTCGGCTGCACTTTTTACTGTGGGCATCGCCTTCTGTGCCGGTAACCTTCCGCTGACGCTTCTCGGCATGATCGCCTTTACCGTGGGCTTTTTCGCCGTACACTCCACCGCCTCCGGGTGGGTGGGCCAGATTGCCACCCACGACCGCGCGGAGGCTTCCTCGATGTATGTGTTCTGCTATTACTTTGGCTCTTCTGTGGTGGGCGCGTGTGCCGGGCTGCTTTTCGACGCCCTGTCGTGGCCCCTCTTCATTGCCTTTTTCACCGCCGTAGCCCTCGCCCTTACTGCGCTGACTTGGACCAAGATTAAATCCGACTAAAATCGGTTTTATGCCTGAGAATAAGTGGTCGGCGCGGACATGGCACCGCAAGGCCTCCCGTCCCGTCTCCCTATGGATGATGGTTTTCATCCTCGTGGGTGCAACGCATACCTTGGTCCCGAACTACCGGTGGGTACTCATCCACCTCTTCACCCTCGGACTGGTAAGCAATAGCATCATCGTGTGGTCCCAGCACCTCACAGAGAAATTCACCCAACAGCGCCTCCCCGAGTCTGCCCGCCCTACCCAATTAGCCCGCATCTACGGCCTCAATGCCGGAATCATCCTCGTGTTAATCGGCCAAATCCTCATGGAGTTCTGGTCCCAACACTGGATTGTCACCCAGGTGGGCGCCACGCTCATTGCACTGATAATGCTCTGGCATGCGGTATCGCTCTTCCAGCAATGGCGCGGTGCCAAAGATAAGCGCTTCCGCCCCGTAGTGGGCGCCTATGTACTTTCCGCCCTGTGCCTGCCGGTGGGTGCCATCTTTGGCGGGCTGCTGGCCGTCTATCCCGGCCATCCCACGCTGCTACTCGCCCATATCGCCGCCAATATCGGCGGATTCATCGGCTTGGCCGCGGCCGGTTCTCTCACCATCCTTTTCCCCTCCATCTGGCGGACCCAAGGTATTAATCGCCACATGCAATCCTCCTTTGCGCTGCTCGCAGTCGGTGTGGTTGCCACGATCGTGGGCGCTTTCCTCGGCTTCCCCGAGTTGGGTCTTATCGCCTACTGCTGCGGTTGGGCGCTGAGCTTGCAGCAGTGGCTCGCTAATGTGCTGACGGTGGCTAAGGACCCGCGCGATCGCATCACCTTTGCCTCGGTCTCCGTGCTCATGGCCTCTTTATGGCTGGTGCTGTCTTTGGTGTATTACACGGTGCAGCATTTCTTTATGCCCGAGCCGGCGCTGCCCACCCTCGCCTTGCTAGTGGGGTTTGCCGGTCAACTGCTCATCGGCGTGATGAGCTACCTCTTGCCCAGCACCATGGGCGGCGGCCCCGCTGCCGTCCGGGCGGGCTTGCAGCAACTGGACAAACTCGGCCTCCTGCGCGCCACCTTTGTCAACGGCGGGCTGCTCATCTGGATCGGCACCGATATTTCCCTGCTTAAGGTGGTGGCCTCCCTCCTGTGCATCCTGTCCCTGGCAGTCTACCCCGTGCTCATCTCCCGGGCAGTCAAGGCCCAGAAGCAGGTCTTGATGAAGAAGGCGGAGGGTCCGGATCCGAAGCCCGGGCCAGAATGGAACCAGGTCTATGCGGGCATAGCGATCCTCGCGGTCATCTACGCCCTATTTACAGCGCTGTAGTACCCGGCGCGCCGGCATCCATCCACTCGCGGACCGCGCGGGTGGCCTGGACGTCGCCGGAGTTATAGTCCAGCAAGCGCTGCCGCGCCACGAGGTCACCAGCTAGCGCCTCGCGGCGCGCGTTCACGGATTCTTCGCCGTCGAAGTCTTCTTCTGGCCAGGTAAAACCCGCTTCTGGAGCGACTACCTTTAGGCCTAGGCCGAAGGGACCGGCGAAGGATCTTTTGACGTGGGCGAACATATCCACCCACTCCGGTGAGGAGATAAACTCTTCTACTTCCCGCTCATCCACCTCGCGGAAACGCTGCGCGGACATGCGCATCCAATGGTTCTCACCGTGGGACGAGTAGCAATATGCAGCAAATGTTTTGCCCTCCGCATGTGCCTTAGCACGCACATCCATCAACCAGCGCCAGAACGCCGCAAAGTTCTCTGCCTCGGCGCGCCCGCCCAACGGATCCCACGTAACAAATGGGACATAGTTGCCGTCGTGCCAGGCTCCCCATAGGTACGCGCCCTGGTCCAGGTAAGCTTCCATGTCCACGTCTACCTCCACGTCCGCACGCGGAACGTGCACGTCGCCGCGGCGCAGCAACACCTCCCCGGCGCGCCAGGCAGAAGCAAGGCGGGAGGGTTCGCCCAGGTCGGCGTCAATAAGCGCCTGCACGGTAGTAATCCCGCGCTCGCGGTAAGGCTTAGCACGATCGCCGGACAGGAAAAGCGAAATATCATCCGCTGCCACCAGCTCCTGCTCGCACAAGGACCAAAAGCGGCAGCTCGCGCACTCCTTAACCCGCACCGGCGCGGTAGGAAGCGGCTGATTCCAGGCGCGTTCCAGATCAAACTTCGCTGTTTCCGTAAAAAATGCCCGGGTGCGGTCCTGCCCGATGGCCCCGCCCCGGCCGGAATCGAGCCCGAGATCCTGCAAAGCACGGGCAGCAAACGCTAAGCGGTAGCCATCTACCGCATGATGGCGCAGCTTATACGGCGCCTCAAGCGGCTCACTCAGGCCCAAGCGATGGGTGGGTACCGCCGGCGTCGTCTTGGTGTCATTCTTACGGGCCACACGGTGATTGGACACGATAATTGGGGTGTACTTATCACCCTCGCGCAGCAGCAAATCTACTCGCACCATCCACTCCGCGGTGGCGAAGACCGCGTTGGTGATGTGCGTATACCCGGAAGCTAAGGCCTCAAGGGTGCGCATGGAGCGCTCCCACTCATCACCTTCCAGATCTATGCGGCGAAACCTGCCAGAGCCCTTGCGGGGAAACATCTGCATGACGGCCTCCGCTGCGGCCGCGTGGCGTTCCGCCCGGGCAATCGAGGCATGGGTACGCGGCATCTCGGGGTGCGCGCGCCGCTGCACTAAGCGGTAGCGGCACCCCACAAGATCCGAAGCAACAACCACATCCTCCACACCGGGTGAGCTTAATAGAACGGCAAGGTAAAGTTGAATCCAGACTCGATCAAACGTGAGGGAAATTTAATGAGCATTCTGAAGAAAGTTAAAAAGGCCCGCCAAGAAGCACGCGCACAGGCAAAGGCCGCCAAAACCCGCGCCAAGGCAGAGGTAAAGGCCCAGTCTAAGGACCGCCGCCGCCAGCAAAAGCTCCTGGCCAAGCAGGAAAAGCACCTCATTAAGTCGGAGGAAAAGGGCCTTAAGAAACGCCGCAAGCACGAGGAGAAGATGGCCAAGAATGAGCTAGCCAAGCTCAAAGCCGGCCGCTTTAACTCCGATAACATCAAGCGCTATGCCGGTGCACTGCGCACCGCCGCACCCCTGCTGCTGCCGCTCCTCTACCGCGGTTACGTGGGCCTGAAGACCGAGGGCGAAAAGCGCAAGGCCGCTAAGGCGGGCGTGAGCTCGGATCAGATGGCTTCCTTCTCCGGCTACGGTGCGCCGCTCAAGGCCCGCACCGCCGGCATCCGCAACTCCCTCGATAACACGGACGTTCCGGCCGGCTTCAAACGCGATGTGCGTGACCGCCTGCAGGAAGTAGACTCCGCCATCGATAATGCCGAGTTCATGACCGAACAGCAGCGTCGCCGCGCTCACAAGACCATTAGCTCGGAAATTGACTCCATTACTGCGGAAATCCAGCAGCGCCTGGCCCAGTAAAAGAGATACACGCCGCCACCGCCTCCTATTCGGTGGTGGCGTTTAATTATTTTCTATAAAGATCCGGGATTTTCGGGAAAAGTATTTTCGGCCAGAAAAAGTTGCTGATAATCTTCTCACCGCCCTACCCCTTTAACACCGTTTATGCTCTCTGTACTTGGTGCAATTTTTAAAATTGGAGGAAATACGTCCCGCCGTGAAGTGACCCAATTTTACGACGACTTGGACCACACCCTAATCCCTGAAGACCAGCTAGAAGTCGTTCGCTTCAGCGTAAACGGTCAAAATTACCTTATCGATCTCTCCACGGATAACGCGCGGCATTTCCATAATCTGCTCGCCCCCTACGTGGACGCCGCCCGCATAGCCCCCGCGCTCGATGCCCAGCGGGCAAGCCCCAGCCACATCCGCGAATGGGCCCACACCCAAGGCCTGCCAATGGCGCACCGCGGAAAGATCCCGCAGGACGTTATCGAGGCGTATAACGCCGCTAATTAAAGCACGCCCTGCTCGCGCGCTGCCGCCACAGCAGAGGTGCGCGAGCGCACGCCCAATTTGTCATAAATGTGCACAAGGTGGGACTTTACCGTGGCCTCAGACAGCATGAGGTCCTGGCCAATCTGCCGGTTCGACGCCCCCGCTGCTACCAGCTGCAAGACCTCGAGCTCACGCGGCGTGAGCGAGGTGCGTGGCGTACGCACGCGAGTCATCAGCCTATCGGCCACGATGGGAGATAGCGCCGAATCACCCTCCGCAGTCGAGCGCACTGCGGCAAGCAGCTCCTGCGGAGGAGCATCCTTGAGCAAATACCCCACGGCACCGGCTTCGATCGCGCCGAGGATATCCGCATCAGTGTCATAGTTAGTAACCACGAGGACCTTGGGCGGGGTGACCATCGCGGAGCGAATCTGCGCGGTTGCCTCCGCGCCGCCCATAACGCGGGTCCCTTCCACACCCGCGCCGAAACGCAGGTCCATCAAAATGACATCGATGCCGCCCGCCTGCGCTGCCGACACCGCAGCTTCGGCCGTAGCGACCTCCCCTACGACGTCGATATCCTCTGCGCCCTCGAGCACGGACCGCAGGCCTAGCCGGACGATTTCGTGGTCATCTGCCAATAGGACCCGAATCACGACATTCCTCCTATCGATGTCATTGTCAACCAAAAGTTTAATCTACCCGGTTGCCTAAGGGCATACTAGCTGACACGGCAGTGCCCTCCCCCGGCGCGGATTCAATAATGACCTCCCCACCTAGCTCTTGTGCGCGGCGCCTAATTGCGGCCAGCCCAATATGCCCCAGTCCAGCCGGGGTACTTTCCACCGCGGCCGGATCAAAGCCCTTGCCGTTATCCACCACATCCAGGCGCACCTCATCGCCCTCATAGGTCACCGTGATCCGGGCGCGGCTTGCCTCTGCATGCTTGACGACGTTCCCCACAGCGCCCTGCGCAATCCGCAGCAGCGCCGCTTCTATCTTCATGGGCAGCTGCTGTACCTCTCCTTCGGATTCCACCTCGACGTGGATATCTCCGGTAGTGCCGAAATTTTCCGCCATACGGGTCAACGCGGCCTCAAGGGATGCCTCATTGAGCGTCGGCGGCTGCAAAGCGGCAATCATTGCCCGTGCTTCGTGCAAGTTATCCGCGGCCGTCCTGCGGGCCAGCTCGATGCGCTCTCGCGCTTTGCTCGCGTCCTGCTTATCCAGATCACGGTCCGCCGAATGCAGGAGCATTTGAATGGAAGACAGTCCCTGGGCAAGGGTGTCATGAATCTCGTGCGCAATGCGCTGACGTTCAGCCACCATGCCGGCATCGCGCTCCGTGGCTGCCAGCTGCGAACGGGTTTCAATCAACTCTTTATTCATCCGCGACAGCGACCGGAAGGCGTAGGTGATCGCTATCGTCACCAGCGCCGAAACCGCCGGCCCCATGACACCGCCAAACGTCAGACCCTGCGGAATCTGCACCACCACGGTGATGATCGAGGCAACGATGACGCACGCGATGCCCGCCGCCATGTCCAGCACCGTGAGGTACAAAAAGAACATGGCGAAGACCAAATAGATTGCTGCCGGTGCTACGAACAGGTCCGCCACCCACAGCACCGAGAGAATGCACAGCCACAGGTAGCGCACAGGCCGGGCCCAATATTCCCCGTAGACCGAGCCTGCGAAGTACACGGCCGCAAAGCCCACCAAAAGCAGCAGGTTGATGATCGCTTGCGAAAGCGGCATCCGCGCGGAGGTAAAAATGCCCACCACCAGCAGGCCAGCGGTCAGGATATGGATGCCGGTGCGCAACGCATCGGTATCCCGGTCTATTGTGGAGCTCATGCGCAAAAGCCTACTTCCCCTACTCGCCTTAGCTACTTTTGGGATCGCCGGCTGCGATTCATCCGCACCCACCCCTGCGCCCACCACCACGGTCACTCCGGAGGCTTCAAAAGCACCGGAGGTTAACGTCGCCCAAACCGCGGAAGTCAATGACTGGAGCGATTGCCCCTACATCGGCCCCGGCTGGCTCGAAGAAACCAACGGTCAGCGCCTGACCAAGCAGGGCATCGACACGCGCTTTCCCACCCCGGCCTGCGTCTTTTGGTCCTACCAGGACGAGCCACAGGCCACAGTCATCGTGCGCGATATGCCCACGGTCGACGACGCCCGCGCCGCAGTGGATTGGGCCGCGCCTATCGACGCCACCGAACCCGCCTCCTTCGACGGCTGGGAAGGCGGCCGGGGCGTGGTCAATGAGCACGCCGTGTATGCCGTCCAGAAGGACACGCACGCGGTGCTGGTGTGGAGCAACCAGCAACAAACCGTTAAGTCAGAGCAAATCGCCCACGAAGCGATTGCCAATTTGGGCCTTTAAACCGCGACGTCGTTATACGGCATCATCGGCGACAGCCACGGGAATACAACCTCCATAAGTAGGAAGAAGACTCCCACCGCAATAGAAATAGCCAAGATGACCTTCACCGGCGTCGGCCCCGGCAAGAGATTCCACAAAGCGCGATACATTACTTCTCCTCTTTTTCTACTTCCATAGCGTGCACAATCATGCGCTCCGCGTTGGAAAACTGCGGGTGACACGTGGTCAAGGTCAAGATCTCGCGGCTCGGTTCGGCGTCCGACTCCGGCACGGGGTTGGTCACCGAGACGTCGCCAGGCGTCGTAATATGCCGGCCAGCTACGTGCGAATACTCCGGCGGAATTCCATGGAAACAGTCCACCTGCTCGCCATCAATGGGCAATACGCGATAGGTAATTCGCTCCTTCTGCGTCTCCACCACGATGTCATCGCAGGTCTCTAGCTTGCCCAAGTCATTAAAGGGAGCCCCCTTGCCCACGCGGTGGCCCGCAACCGCAAAATTGCCCATCTCTCCCGGCATCTGGGAATCCACGTAGCGGCCCGGGCCGCGCAGCAGGTCATCTTCATTGGTGCCCTCAATAATGGCAAAGCGGTAGTCAGAACCGAACGTGGGAATGTACAGCTGCGCGAAAGCCTCACCCAACTCCGGCTCCAACTTCTGCCGCGGATTGCGCCATTGCTCGTCGAGGTGGGCGCTCGCCTCCTCCTGCAGCTGACCGGATTCTACATTTGTCCAATAGGCTTCATAGAATGCAAAGAGTAAAAGAACCACGCCAATGGTTAGCATGAGTTCCCCAAGAACTTTAGTCATGCCTTAGACCATACTGCCCATGAAAGGTTAAGCATGTACGAAGTCTTCATGTACCCAGTTTCCGGAATCATGAAATTCTGGCACTGGCTCATCAGCAGCTTCGTCGGTGAATCTACGGCCTGGCTGATTTCCATCATCCTGCTGGTTATCACCGTGCGCGGCGTCGTTGTTCCCTTGAACTGGATATCCGTACGCTCCGCCCGCATAGGCGCACTCATCCGCCCGGAGAATAACCGCATCAAAAAGCAGATGAATAACGCCACCACCACCGAGGAAATGGCGGAGCTCATGCAAGAGGAGAAGAACCTCATGAAGAGCTATAACTACAACCCCGCAGCGGGTTGTGTTCCCCCGCTCATCATGATTCCGGCCTTCATCGGCCTTTATCAAGTGCTCCTGCGCATGTCCAATATTGAGAGCGGCTCCACCACCGTGGGTATGTTGAATGCCTCCGACGTCTCGGCCTTCCGCGAAACCACCTTCTACGGCGCTCCGCTGACGGATTTCGCCCGCGAGCACGGCGACCTCATCAATCCCATCCTCATTGCCGCCATCGCCTTTACCATGGCTAATTCCGTCATTTCCCTCGTGCGCAGCTTCCGCACCACTCAATTTGATCAGAAGGTCAACCGCCGCGTCTTCATACTCATGGCCTTTTTGCTGCTGGTAATCCCTTTCTTCCTGTGGCACCTAGCCCAAACCGGACCTATCCCAGTGGCCATCATCCTTTACTGGGGCTGCGCCTATCTCTTCATGCTGATCCAAACCGCTATCTTTGAGATCATTTTGCACCGCGACTACCCACTTTCCGAGGATGTCCACGCTATGCGCCGCGAAAGCATTCGCCGCTGGCGCAAGCGCGAAAAAGAACCCGCCCTCTCCAAGGAGGAGAAGAAGCGGGTCAGCCAGCTACGTATGGAGGCCCGAAAGTACCTTAAATCGAATAATCAGCAGGGGGAGCAGAAAGCATCTGAGTAGCCAGGTCGCGGGCCGTCTGCAGCGGCCCAATCTCCTTGGTAAGCCGAGCCCCCGCACGGCCGCCATCCAAGAAAATCAACAGCTGGCTCGCCTGCGAGGACGATGGGTAACCATTGCGCTCTGTTAGCAAGGCCGTCAGAGTGGAATGCACCCAATTGCGGTGTTCAACGCAGGCAGCCACGATACCGTGTTCCGCCTCGGTTTCTGGGCGCGGATACTCTCCGGCCGCATTCAAGAAGTGCGAGCCGCGGAATTCCTGCGTGGGTTCTTCCTCGATCGCCTTATCAAAAAAGGCCAGGATCTTTTGATCCGGATCCGTCATCTCCGCGGTGCGCTGCTCCCAGTCTTGGCGGAACTTCTCATCTAAAGCTTCTACATAAGCGATAACGAGCGCATCTTTGGAACCAAATAAAGAGTACAAAGAAGCTTTAGCCACATCCGCCTCGCGCAGGATGCGGTCGATTCCGATGACACGAATGCCTTCGGTGGTAAAAAGCTTGGTCGCCGATTCCAGCAGCCGGCTGCGCGGGCTGGGCCGATTACGGCGCGACTTCTTCTCTGCCATGGGTTCCTCTCTAAAACGACAAAGCCGGTTCATCTATACTTTATAGACAAACCGGTTTGTACGCGAATTAAATTCGGGCTACTTCTTAATGAGCCCCACGATCCACAACAGGATACAAGCACCACCCGTAGCGGCAATCAAGGAGAAGATCCATCCACCTTCCTCAATGTTCAGGAAGTGGATAATCATGCCACCGATGATGCCACCCAGCACACCAACAATAAGGTTGGTCAGCAGGCCGTGGTCGCGCTTCATAATCTTCTCAGCCAGCCAGCCGGCAATGATACCAATAACAATCGAACTAAAGAGCCCCAGACCCAAATTCATGCAATCCTCCTAAATTAGCGGGTATACCTTAGCGTACACGAGCGCACACTACCTAAGGCGACCCCACACAACAAGAGCGCTCCGCCCTTGTGGGCGAAGCGCTCTATGAACAGTAGCTTTTAGCTTTCCTCATCCGGACGGACAACCATCATCGGGCACGGTGCGGACTGCAGCAGTGCGCGAGATGTCGAGCCCAAAAGCATACCTTTAAAGCCGCCGCGGCCGTGCGAACCTACAACCAATAGCTGCGCGCCTTCTGCAGCCTCGGTCAAAGCGTTTACGGGACGATCACGGGTAATGAGCTTCTTTACCTCAACCTCTGGGTATTCCTCACGCGGCTCCTTCAGATTTTCAGTCAGAAGCTCGCTCTGCTCCTTTTCAATATCAGCCCACTCGGACTGGGCGGCAGAAAGACCCGCCAAGGAAGCCTGCACCTGCATATCCATCCAAGTATGCACGGCGATCAAAGCAGCACCGCGGGCTTGTGCCTCACGGAAAGCGTAAGCCGTGGCCTTCTGCGAAACCTCGGAACCATCCACGCCGACGACGACAGGGCCGTACTTGGTGGAGTCCGTAACATGATTATCCTCGCGAACGACGACCACCGGGCAAGAGGCGTGGGACACAACCGAAGCGGAGACAGAACCCATCACCATACCGGATAGGCCACCCATGCCGCGGGAGCCCATAACGATCATGGTGACATCGTGCGACATTTCTAGCAGCATGTCGATCGGGGAGCCCTCGGCCACTGTGTGACCAATCTTCAGCTCTGGGGCTACTTCATGAGCGATGGCGCGGGCTTCCTCGATCTTCTCGAGGGTCTCGGCCTGCAAATCGTCGAAAAGCTCCTTTGGCGGAACCATGCCCTCTGCGTACAGGAACTGTGGCATGGTGTAGCTAGATGCGATTCGCAGTGGAATCTCGCGCTTCATAGCCGTATTTGCGGCCCAACGTACTGCATTCTTCGATGCATCCGAGCCGTCAACGGCAACGACTACAATGTCTTCCTTAGCCATGATGTGTCCTTTCGGTGGTTATACCTTAATTGTAGTACGGATTAGGCTTGAGGGTTGACGGTTGCAGCCTCGGAATTCGACGGGAACATAACGGTGTACACAAACTCTAGGACGGTGCGAATTACGGCACCAATACCTTCAGAGAAAAAGGCAACAACCGGTTCAATGAGAGAGTTAAAATCCATGGACAAAACATTAATACATCGCCGAAAAGGTTTCACGCCTTTGCCGATTAAAGACGGCTTGAATCCAACCCGCGTGCGCACCTCCGAGGCAGGCATAACGGCCTGGGATTTTCTTAGTGCAGTAATTTCGGCACAACGCCATCGACACCCCGACGACGACGCCTCGGCGCTCCAGGCGCGTTTCGACTCTGGCGAGGTTGTACTACGCAATCAAACCAAGCTCCGACCGGACTCGATATTGAGCCAGGACGAGGACGTCTTTTTCTATCGCATGCCGGCGCCCGAAACACCGGTGCCTTACGACGTCCCCATCCTCTTTGAAGATGAGCATATTCTCGTCGCCGATAAGCCGCCGTTTATGGCAACCATGCCACGCGCACGCCACATCGTACAGACCGCTACAGTCCAGCTCCGACGAATGACAGGAAACGACGAGCTCGCCCCGGCGCACCGCCTAGACAGGCTTACCTCTGGCATTTTGTTATTCACCAAACATCGCGATGTTCGCGGCGCCTACCAAACCCTCTTTGCGGAAAAGCAGGTACAAAAGACCTATCAGGCGATCGCCGAATACCGCCGCTTTCCGACGCCCCTACAGTGGGCCTCCCACCTCACTAAGACCCCCGGCGAAATCCAGGGCCGCGTAGGCGATGGCAGCCCCAACGCGTTTACTACTCTGGCTGCAGTAGAACTAATAGATAACGCGCCGTATGAAAAAATCCACGGTGTCCTGCCGCAATTAGGCAAATACACACTCAAACCCACCACGGGCAAGACCCATCAATTGCGTCTCCACATGTGGCAGGCTGGTATACCAATCTTGGGTGATCCTGTCTATCCAGAAATCTTCCCTGAAGACGCGGAGGATATGCGGATCCCAATGCACCTCACAGCAACGCACATCGAATTCACTGACCCGCTCAGCGGGAAATACCGGGAGTTTGAGTCCGCCCTTCCCCTCTACACGCACCGCTTAATCGATCACACGTAGCCGTCATATTATTTATTGTGTAGCCCGTGAAACTGTCACGTGGCGAAAAATAGAACCAAGACAGACGCTTTATACGATTGGATAAGTGGAAGTCACCGAGGCATTCCTTATCCTTAGATCCCCAGGAATAAGCACAGCTGGGTGCGGGGACACAACAAGTTGCGAGTCCTGAAGTGTTCTCTTGGGGCGTCTCATGCCTATAAACTTCAGCGACGAGGAGAAACGGCGGCATGCAGCTCGCCAGGAGTTCCGTCCAGCAACGACGGCTTCCGTAAAACGTGAAAAATGGGAAGAGGACGGTGGTTGTCCGTCCTCTTCCCTTTGAATATTGAGTTGTTG
>NZ_JASBOF010000040.1:0-3045 GCF_039907195.1 Corynebacterium sp. c3Ub_189
GTATTGAGGTCGTGTTTTCTGCTTGTGGTGCTGGGGGTTTCGCTGCTGGTAGGGATTTCGCTAGTGGGGGATTCCGCTTCGCTGGTGGCTTCTTCTTTGTGGTCGGTCGAGCTGCACCCGGTAAGTAGGGTGCCTACGGCGGCTAGAAGGAGGAGACGCTTGAGGGGCATAGCTATTCCTTAAGTGGGGAATATGATTCGAGGTTCTAGCTGGAATGGATGGCCTCAGCGACCTCTTCCAGTTCCTCATCGCTGAATTCATCGCCGCAAGACATCACGGCACCGAGTGGGGACATCGCTGCAGCCATGATCTTGTCATTGTCTGGTGCGTCATCGGGGATGTTCAGTGCTTCAAAAACATCACTGTATTTACCATCAGAGCCGCTGACTGATGACATAACAGCTTCCCCAAATTTGTCGGTGTTGCCTCGGAAATACTCCTTTGAGATGTCGAGCAATTCATCATTTTCGCAGGTAGCTTCGCCGGCCTTCTTGACGGAGTCCGCGTTGGTTTCAAAGGTCTCGGGCTGATCGTCTCCCTCGAGCTCGTCAGCATCATGGTTGATGTAATCGTCCGGCAGGGTCTTATACTCCTTGAGGTACTCGGTCATGCCGTCGGTGGTGTTCAGGTCGTAGCCATCACCGTAGACGGGATATTCGCCGTCTTGGGCGGAGGGGCTGCAGCTGGCGAGGAATAGGGTTGCGGTGAGAACGGGGAGGATGCGCTTGAGGGACATGAAACTTCCTTCCTGGGAGGGAGAATTTCTTTTAGTGTATCCAAATTGCGCGTGCCACGTCCCTGTTACAGGAGTGACGACGCTAGGATTAAAGACCTATGGCACGCGAAAAGAAGACGCAGCGAAACCGGAGCCGCACTAGGGTTCCGGTGGCCTCGCGTGCTGCGGATATCCGCAAAGCTCAGCGTGCACAACTGAAGCAGAAACAGAAGCCGGACCGGATGAGTATTGCCGGAGTGGGCGTGATCGTTGCCATCGTGCTTGTGGTTTTGTTTGCCATCGCTATTCCGCTGCGCAATTACTACCATGGCCGGTCCGAAATTGCCCGCCTCAATGAGTCAATCGCCGCCAAGCAGGATGAGAAGGCTGCTTTGCTGGAGAAGATTGATAGATATAAGTCCGATGAGTACATCAAGCAGGAGGCGCGGCGCCGATTCGGGGTCGTCGATGAGGGCGAGACCGCCTACCGCATCATTGACCCGCAGATTAAGCCGGATGACCAGCTCACTACAGATGGTCAGAAGGAAGAAGATTCCCGCGAATGGTACGAAGTTTTGTGGGATTCCGTAGCCGAGCCCCCTGAGGAGGAAGCTCCATCCGAGCAGGTAAATCATCTTCCGATCGAGCCGGCGCCGGAAGAAAACCCGGATGTGCGATAATTGTCCGCATGACCGTCACTGATGCAGATATCGCTGTAGTAACTGAGCAATTGGGCCGTACCCCGCGCGGGGTCCTCGAGGTTTCTTATCGCACGCCGGATGGGCAGCCCGCGGTAATTAAGACGGCGCCCAAGCTTGCCGACGGCACCCCATTCCCCACCCTCTACTACCTCACCGACCCACGGCTTACGGCCGAAGCTTCACGCTTGGAGGTCGCCCACGTGATGAAGTGGATGGAAGCCCGCTTGGGTGAGGACGAGGAATTGGCTGCCGACTATCAGCGCGCCCACGAATATTTCTTGGCCAAGCGCAATGATATTGAAGACCTTGGCACCGATTTCTCCGGTGGTGGCATGCCCGATCGAGTCAAGTGCCTGCATGTGCTCATCGCGTACGCGCTTGCTGAAGGCCCACAGCATTTCCGATTGGGAACTGAAGCAGTGGCCATGGCCGCTGACCACGGCAAGCTTCGAGGCTCTGCCATCCCGCAAGATTGGCCCAGCGTAGAGGAACTGGGGATTGACCTGGCCCAATTCGATTTCTCTAATGCGGAATAGGAGGGCTGCTATGACTCGCGTTGCTGCGATTGATTGCGGTACCAATTCGATTCGCTTGCTCATCTCTGAAATTCAGGATGACGGCAAAGTTCGCGATATTACCCGCACCATGGAAATCATCCGCCTGGGAGAAGGAGTCGATGCCACTGGCGAAATCGCCCCTGCGGCCCTAGACCGCGCCCGCGTGGCCTTGGAAGGCTACGTACGCCAGATGAAGTTTGAGAAGGTCACCCGCGTGCGGATGGTCGCTACCTCCGCTACTCGCGATGCCAAGAATCAACAGGAATTCTTCGACATGACCGCTGAGTTGCTCAGCCAAATTCAGCCTGGCGCACAGGCCGAGGTCGTCTCGGGCGAGGAAGAGGCTCTGTTGTCCTTTAATGGTGCCGTGGCCGATGTGGAGCCAGACCGCGGGCCATTCTGTGTCATCGATCTGGGCGGCGGTTCGACCGAGTTCGTCGTAGGCACGGCCGATGGCGATATCTTGGGCACCCACTCGGCTCGCATGGGGTGCGTCAGGCTAACCGAGCGCATTATGCGAACAGATCCGCCTACCGAGTCGGAGATTGAGATCGCTTCCGAGTACGTCGGCGAGCGCACGGCAGAAGTGGAGAAGATAGTACCTATTTCTAAGGCCCGTACCATCGTCGGCTGCGCAGGCACTTTCACCACTCTTTCTGCATTGGCTCAGGGCCTTGAGCGCTACGACGCCGATGCCATTCACGGGTCTGAACTCCGCTTCGATGCCCTGCGCGTGCTTTTGCAGCAGCTTATTAGCCTGCCTTCCGACGTCCGCGCCCTCAACCCCGTCATTCACCCCGGCCGTGCCGACGTCATTGGCGGTGGGGCGGTAGCCGTCGAAGGCATCATGCAGCTTATCGAGCGAAATTGCGATGCGCGCAGCTTTTTCATCAGTGAAAAGGACATTCTCGACGGTATTATCGCTGGTCTGGCTGCGGAGGGTACCCCTCGTTAACTCTCGCAGGGTGAGGTGGCCTAAAATATTCCTTGCCCTTGCCCCCATAGCCCAATCGGCAGAGGCAGTCGACTTAAAATCGATTCAGTGTGGGTTCGAGTCCCACTGGGGGCACCA
>NZ_JASBOF010000041.1:0-2559 GCF_039907195.1 Corynebacterium sp. c3Ub_189
AGGTTTATAGGTATTTATCGAAGCGGTCGGGGTAGGCCACGGCCATTTGGTTGATGGCTTGTTTCCAGCCGGAAACTCGGGCTCCTTCCATGAGTCTGCCGGCTGTCGTTGAGACTCGTTTGCCCTGCTTCGCCCTCTTGGCAGCTCGTTTGTCCTCGATATTGCAGATCATGAGCCATAGCGTCTTGAGCGCTGATTCATCGTTGGTGAACTGTACCCTGTTGCGGGTAGCTTTACGCAGTTCATTGTTGAATGATTCAATCGAGTTCGTCGTATAGATTACTTTTCTGGCCGCTGGTGGGAACTGCAGAAACGGTACGAAACGCGCCCAAGCATCTCGCCAGACCTTGACTGAGCGTGGATACTTTTCTCCCAATTCAGAGGCTTCAAATTCGTCTAAGGCAGCCTTAGCTGTGGTTTCATCCGTGGCGGTGTAAATCTTTTTCAACGCGGCTGATACGCCCCGGCGATCCCCGTAGGCTACCCACCGGTTAGCGGCACGAATCAGGTGCACGATACAGGTTTGCACCATAGAGTTCGGCCACGTTGCCTCGACTGCTTCAGGCAGGCCTTTAAGCCCGTCACAGCAGACGATAAAGACGTCCTTGACCCCACGATTGGAAAGATTGGCACATACTTGCGCCCAAAATGAAGCGCCTTCTTCTTTGGCAATCCACAATCCCAAAATGTGCTTGATACCGTCGAGATCCACGCCGATAGCCATGTACGCGGACTTATTGACCACTCGGCCGCCATCGCGGACTTTAATGCGCAGCGCATCCAGGAAAATGACCGGGTAGAACTCGTCTAGCTGGCGGTTTTGCCAGACCATGACCTCATCGAGGACGGCATCGGTAACCGCGGAAATCGTCTCATGGGAAATATCGACCCGCATCGCCGTTGCCATATGGTGCTGGATGTCCCTAATTGTCATCCCACCGGCGTACAAGCTGACTATCATGTCATCGACATCAGTCAAGCGCCTAGAACCTTTAGGGACCATAGTCGGCAAGAATGTTCCAGCCCGATCGCGTGGGACATCAACGGTTACTGGCCCGTAGTTAGAATCCACGGTCTTTGGATATGACCCGTTGCGGTGATTGTCTGTTCTAGCTGCAGCTTTAGCGCTCCTGTCGCCAGACTCGTAGCCCAGGTGGGCATCCATTTCAGCGTTGAGTCCCCTGGTAATCGAGGCTTGCAACATGCCGCGAACTAGGTCATTGGCATCCGTTGTGGACGTGCCTAGGTCGTCAATCAGTTTCGCGATTTCAGGGTTAGCAAGAAGCTTCTTTTCAATCGCATCAATTTTGGCCTTATCAGCCGAGTCTCGTCGTGCCACAGTAGTCATTCTGGTCCATCTCCTCATGCGGGTTAGGTACCCACACACAAACCATCAGACACTCTCGACCCAGAAGGTCTTCAATTCTCTTTGATTTCGTCCTTCAATTGTTTGTTTTGCCACGTAATAAACAATTGAAGGACGAATTAAATCCGATCTCCGCTTCGGATCAACTCTGACGTGGTACGCGTTCCCCGTGCCAGAGTTCGACGAGAAAACACGGCAGCGCATTATTAAGGCAGGCAAGAAGGTGCTCGATGCCCGCGCGCTGCACCCAGAGCGCTCGCTGGCCGAGCACTACAACCCACTCGCCATGGCCCCGGAACTCATCAAGGCGCATGACGCGCTTGACCGTGAGGTGGATAAGGCATTTGGCGCTTCCCGTAAGCTCACGACCGTCCGGCAGTGCCAGGAGCTGTTGTTTGCCAATTACGAAAAGCTCACCACGCAGCAGCCCTAAAAACACCTGGTATGTCCTGCCCTACGGCAAGACATACCAGGTGTTTCTTGTCAGCTGTCGTGTCGCGTCAGGCCTAGTTGTGGCAAGGCAACATTTAAGATTTCAGCGGCGGGTGTGGTGACACACTCGGCGGCCGTCCGACCTGTCTTATCCATGTAGGCTTTGGTGATACGAGCCCCTGCGGCGTAACCAGCTCCGGTGGGTAGTCCGACCGGTTTCGATCCCATCAGACGGGCGCTCGAATCTCCAAGCACCCATGCGGCGAAGTCCTGCATGCCTGTCACATCCAAGCCCTCGACGACTCGTCTTAGTACATCTTCTCTCGATCTGGTTTGGTCGGTGACGAAGTGCGTATATCCACGCTTACTGTAGAACTGGGCAGCGAATAGGTCGGCTAGTCCCTCGGCCACGACGTGCTCACCGACGGTCACTGTCTGCGGGTCCCATACGATGCCGTCAGCTGAATATCGGACGTTGTGGCGCAACTCGTGTAGGGCAATCGCTTCTAGACGATGGAGAACTTCCTCAGTCGGCCAGATGGTGATGGCAATGTAACCACTGATCCCACCGAAGGCCGACAGGCCTCGAACTTCGTCCATGAAGTGCTCGTTGGAAGGATCACCTAACACTAGAAGCACAGTGAGGTCAGGAATCATGAGTCCTGGGTTAGCAGTCGCCAAGTATTGAACCCCTTTAGCGAGAGCTTGCTCAACTCGAGACCAAGCGTTGGCCTCCTCTAATTTGTAGAGCGCATCATTTA